>NZ_LEKS01000023.1:0-70238 GCF_001027725.1 Flavobacterium sp. ABG | reverse complement strand
GTTGGAATTTGGAATTTAAAAGATTGGAATTTATTTCTAGTATATTTCGTTGGTGATTTAAAAGAAGAAAGTCCACTCTTCGACTTCACTCAGAATGACACCCCACGTTGGAATTTGGAATTTAAGAGATTGGAATTTACGTCTAGTATATTTCGTTAGTGATTTAAAAGAAGAAAGCCCACTCTTGGACTTCGTTCAGAGTGACACCCCTCGTTGGAATTTGGAATTTAAGAGATTGGAATTTACGTCTAGTATATTTCGTTAGTGATTTAAAAGAAGAAAGTCCACTCTTCGACTTCGTTCAGAGTGACACCCCTCGTTGGAATTTGGAATTTAAAAAATTTGGAATTTATTTTTTAGCATAAAAAATTTCTATTTTTATACCTTAAAAATATTCACTCATGGAATTAAGTTATTGGGAGCTTAAAAATTGGTTTACAAATGTAGATTATACGATCGTTGGCAGCGGTATTGTAGGTTTGCATGCGGGGTTGCGCTTGCGCGAAAGATTTCCAACTGCAAAAATTCTGATTTTAGAAAAAGGAATGTTGCCGCAGGGAGCAAGTACCAAGAATGCCGGTTTTGCTTGTTTCGGAAGTCTTTCTGAAATTATTGAGGATTTAAAAACACATTCCGAAGACGAGGTAGTACAACTTGTTCAAAAACGTTGGCAAGGTTTGCAATTACTTCGAAAAAGATTGGGTGATACTGCTATCGATTTTAGACCGCATGGTGGTTATGAACTTTTTTTGAAAGAAGAGAACAATGGTTTTGAAGATTGTGTAAGTAAGTTGCCTTTTATAAATAGTATTTTAAAACCACTTTTTAAAGCAGATGTTTTTGGCAAAGAAGTGGATAGATTTGGATTCAAAAACATTGAAGACTATTTGATTTTTAATCCGTTTGAAGCTCAGATTGATACTGGGAACATGATGCAGGAGTTATTGAAACAAGCGATTGCAGGAGATATTCTGATTTTGAACCAGCAAACCGTAACATCTTATCAGGACAATGGAACTCAGGTTGAAGTAGTCTTGAATGATTTTAGTTTTAATTCAAAAAAAATACTTTTTGCGACCAATGGTTTTGCAAATGCCTTGACAAAAGGAGCTGTACAGCCGGCAAGAGCGCAGGTTTTAATTACAGAACCCATTCCGAATTTAGATATTAAAGGTACTTTTCATCTGGATAGAGGTTATTATTACTTCAGGAATATCGGCGATCGGATTTTATTGGGCGGAGGCAGAAACCTGGATTTTGAAACAGAAAACACTACAGAATTTGGTCAAACCAAAATTGTTCAAAATAAATTGGAGGATTTACTTAAAAATGTAATTTTACCGAATCAGGAATTTCAGATTGCCCATCGTTGGAGTGGCATTATGGGAGTAGGGAACAGTAAAAATCCTGTGGTTACACAATTGTCTGAAAACGTGTTCTGTGGAGTGCGTTTAGGCGGAATGGGTGTAGCGATAGGTAGTTTAATAGGAACAGAATTAGCAGATTTAATATAATGGCAGTCAAAAAACCAGCACCAAAAACAACAACCGCAAGTAAACCTAAACCTAAAGCGTCTCCTAAGAAGTCGAAACGTTCTTTTGGTGAAAAAGTAAAATGGTTTTTCATTAAATTATTGCTTTGGTTCTTCGGGGTTTCAATTGCATCGGTGGTTTTATTCAAATACATACCGGTTCCTTTTACTCCGTTAATGGTGATTCGTGCCATTGAAAATAAAACAGGGGGCAAAGAAGTCTATTTTGACCATGATTGGGAGCCTATTGACAAGATTTCGATGAATTTGCAAAAAGCTGTTATTGCCAGTGAAGATGGAACTTTTCTATCGCATAATGGTTTTGATTTTAAAGCACTTCAAAAAGCCTATAAAAGCAACGAACGGGGACGCAGAATTCGGGGGGGAAGTACAATTTCGCAGCAAACCGCCAAGAATGTTTTTTTATGGCAGGGGAAAAGTTATTTCCGAAAAGGATTAGAAGCCTATTTTACCGTTTTAATCGAAGTAATATGGGGAAAAAAACGCATTATGGAGGTATACCTGAATAGTATCGAAATGGGTGATGGTGTTTACGGCGCATATGCTGCAACAGAACATTGGTACCGTCGTGATGCTTCGAGCTTAACACCAATGCAGGCTGCCGGAATTGCGGCCATTTTACCAAACCCCAGAAAATTTAAAGCAACAGGGTCCTCCAGTTATATCAACAGACGTAAAGAAAGAATTGTTCGCGAAATGCGTGCAGTTGGAAAAATAAATTACGATGGGAAGTAAACAAGCCTTCGCAGGGCTTCTCGTATTGACATCGCTTTTTGTTTTTGGACAAGGAAAGACGAAAGAAATAGGACTTATTTCAGATAATGATTTATACACATCGTCTAAGAACGATATGTACTATACCAATGGGCTAGAGTTTTTCTATCGGTTTCTGTCGAAAAACGACAATGAAAAAATCAATAAGAAAATAACTGAATTTCGCGTCGGACAATACATTTACAATCCACGGTTTATAAATATAGAAGTGCGTAATAACAATAATCGTCCTTTTGCAGGATATCTTTTTGCAGAAGCGGGGCGTAGCTTTTTTTATAATAGCGAATCCGTTTTGAAAACCGATTTTCAGTTGGGATTTGTGGGGCAGAACTCTCTTGGAAGAGAAATGCAGGAAGCTTTTCATCATGTGATTGGATACAAAAAAGTATACGGTTGGGAGAATCAGATTCACAATGCGTTGGCACTTCAGGCGCATGTAATGTATTCGAAGAAATTATTTCCAAGTCAACATAACGACTTTGCCGATCTTCATTTTCAGTCCGAAGCCGATTTAGGAACTATTTTTACAGGAGTTTCTACAGGTTTTTTGACCCGAATTGGTTTTAAAAAATTGCTTCCGGTTTATGATTCTAATTTACATGACGCTTCTGTGAGTACTAACCCGCAATATACGGTGCGGGAGTTTTACTTTTATGCCATACCAAGTGTCAGGTATCAGTTTTATGATGCTACAATCGAAGGAAGTTTGTTTAATAATGAAAGTCCTGTGACTTTTGACTTGGTTTCGCTTCGTTTCAATGCTGAGTTTGGATTAAAATACCGTCATGACAATTTCAACTTGTCGTATTCTTTTATTTATCACGGAAGAGAATTAAACAGTCATGAGATTACGGGATCTTTTTATGGTTCGATTCGGTTTGCGTATTTATTAAAATAAAAAAGCCATAATCTGAGACTATGGCTTTTGGTATTTGCTTTATATATGAATGTCGTATTTTATAATTTCAGGGTACTAATTCAGAAATATTTAAAAATGATACTAGTTCAAAAAACAGATACTTTTCTTTTGATGAAGACGGAATATGATCCCCGTACTTCTATTATATTTTAATGTTATTTACAATTTTTATTCATTAGCCGATTCCTAGTAAAGAGTGCCGAATCATCAGGGATTAAACAAGAATTGACTCATTAAAATGCACACTATATTTTCTATGCCTCGCTAATTTTTTGCAAATGTACGAAGAGAAACTTTATTAAATTGTCAATATTGGATTAAAATTTTCTAATATTAGATAAATTTTTGCCAAAAAATAGTCGGCTCTTTATTGAATAGGTAATTTGGGAAGAAATGATCCCGTCTATTGTAATGAATTCACTGTAAAAATCAAATCGTAAGAAGGTGTTAAGTGTTTAAAACTAAGGTTAATTAGGTTTTTTATTGTTAAACTAACGCTTGTGAATTTAGGCTTAGGACAACTATATCGATTTCAAATAAGAATAGTAGTATTGAAATACAGCTCAAATTTTAAAACGTAAGAATGTACTTCTTTTTTTATAACTCATGTGAATTGTAAGCCCTATTAACACCGAAGAAATGATGTTGAGGTTTTACTATTTTTAGATAAGAACATCCAAAATCGAAAACAAAAACAGCTGCCGTCTAATGTGACGGCAGCTGTTTTTGTTTGGAAACGGAGCAAACTACTAACTCTTCTTTTAATTGGAGCGAGTATAGATGAGGGGCTAGACCAAAATGCAAACTGGAGCTGCTGGGTAACAAATTAATTAAAGGATTGATATAATCATATAATACTAAAAAAGAGAAATCATGAAAACTAATTTAATTAAAACCGGATATTTATTTTTATCAGTATGGTTACTTGGTAGCTGTACAAATAATGATCAACCCAACCCAACTGTAGCTTGTCCAAGTATCGACGTACTCGGTTTGGCTTTTACGGGAAATATAAATAATGCAAGCGCAATGCCTTTCTTTGGCTATTTTGATAATTCGACAGCAGTCTCCAATTGGGTACCTATTGCCAACATAAGTATTACCAATCCAGCTACGCCAGCTTTTATACAATTGTCGTCTGCAAATAATGCGGTGTACAATGCTGCAACGGGAGATTATAAGTTGGTTATTGCAGAAGAAAAAAGATTAATAACGATTAACGCTGCGGGAGCAATTTCTTTTACTCCAATTACAACGGGAATTGCGGGTGTTAACATTACCAATGCTCCGGTGTATTCAGGAGGTAACTTGTATTTTGGAAACATGACTTATACTGGCGTAAATATGGTTTTTAGTGTTTTGGATAGTTCCTATGCATTGGTCAATTCTATTACGATCCCAAGCGGTAATATTAGCGGTAATTATTCCTGGAATTTTACATCAGCAAGCGACGGTGGTAGTTTGATCTATTTTGCAATTGGAAACAATATTATAACGTATAACAGATCTACAAATACAATCGTTGCCTCAGTAATACCCGGAGTTTCATCAGGAACCATTATAGGTTTAGAGTTTAAAGGGACAAATAAGTTGTATGCTTTACATGAAGATTGGTCTGCTGCCAGTACAGATTTGGTAGAAATTGATGTAACGAACCCACTGGCTGTAACAAAAGCAAGCGTAATATCGTTAGGTTTTCAAGTGAATTATGAATTTTTCAGTACAACTTATAACGAGTGTAATCAAAAATTTTATTTGTCTACACCGGACACTAGCGGAAGTAATTTGCCAGCACGAAATATTCGAATTGATCTGGCTGGAACGCCAACTATCGTACCGCTGACGCCGGTTAACGTCTGGATTACTGGATTAGCCTTAAAACGTTAAGGAGATTAGATTTATTGGGGTGAAGTTTTTCACGCAGATTTAGCAGATTTTTTTATTGCTGCTTTTGCGAAAATCTGCATAATCTGCAAAATCTGCGTGATATTTTGTTTTGATATTTCCTGTCTTATTGATATTCTTGATGAGAAATTTTTGCCACTGATTAAAGGATTAAAATGATTCAATCTTTTCTACAGCTCACAAAGTAATTAGTGAAAATTAGTGTAATTCGTGGCGAAAGAACTATCTAACTGTTTTTATACTAAGTTAGTAACTCTTTGTAAAAATTCTGTGGTGTGAAAACAAAAAAAGCCCTTGTAAAAAAATACAAGGGCTTTTAGTTTTCGTGGAGAATACCGGATTCGAACCGGTCACCTCTTGCCTGCCAGGCAAGCACTCTAGCCAAATGAGCTAATCCCCCAATTCGTTAGCAAATAAAGGCAATTAATTTTCAAAAAACAAATTTCAAATCACATCAGATGAAAATATTTTTCAAAACCGTAACTTTACGATCAAATTTATTTTTATGAGCTCAGATAACCAAAGCGGATCTTTACAAACCACTATTAAAAATGCAATTGCAACTGTACAATTTGGTCATCCGGCCAGTAATTCTTTTCCAAAAACATTATTAAAACGACTTACGGCTGAGATTCATTCGTTAAGTAGTAATGAAACTATTTCAATAATTGTTTTACAAAGCGAAGGAAGCAAGGTTTTTTGCTCCGGGGCTTCATTTGACGAACTTCTGGCGGTTGAAAATGAAGAACAGGGCAGGGAGTTTTTTTCCGGTTTTGCCCATTTGTTAAATGCTATGCGCAGCTGCTCGAAAATTATTATAGGACGTGTTCAGGGAAAGGCTGTTGGTGGTGGCGTTGGTATTATTGCCGCTTGCGATTATGCTTTTGGAACTCCTGAAAGTGCTGTGAAATTATCAGAACTTGCTATTGGAATCGGCCCATTTGTAATTGAACCTGCCGTATCGCGTAAAATCGGTAAAATGGCTATGGCAGAAATGACACTTGCGGCGCATGAGTGGAAAACAGCAGACTGGGCACTTCAGAATGGATTGTTTTCTAAAGTTTGTCATGCAGATGAACTTGATGCTGCTGTGGAAAGTTTTGCTCAAAAATTAAGTTCTTATAATCCCGAAGCTTTGTCTGAAATGAAAAAAATTATTTGGGAAGGAACAGAAAATTGGGAATCATTACTTTTTGAACGCGCTGCCATTACCGGAAAGTTGGTTTTGTCTGACTTTACTAAAAATGCTTTGATGCAGTTTAAAAAACAATAGTGATGAATATCCTTTTATTCTTTCAGAAAATGGATGTTGCTGAGAAAATGAAAACCGCTCTGGATAGCAATTATCAAATTGGAGTTGTGATCGGATCGTTTATTCCTTTCGTGATTTTAATCGGAATTGCCTATTTTATGTATAACAGAGCCAAAAAAAGAGATGAAAACGGTTATTAATTTGTAAATTTGCAACCTAAAATTCAAATCGATGAGTAATATCAGAATTACAAAACAATTTAGTTTCGAAACCGGTCACGCTTTATACGGTTACGACGGAAAATGTAAAAACGTTCACGGACACAGTTATAAATTATCGGTAACGGTTATTGGCTCGCCAATTACAGATCGATCCAATGTGAAATACGGAATGGTTATCGATTTTTCGGATCTGAAGAAAATTGTAAAAGAAGAAATCGTCGATCAGTTTGATCATGCGACTGTTTTTAACGAAACGACACCACATGTTGAATTGGCAAACGAATTAAAAAACCGTGGACATCACGTAATTCTGGTTGATTATCAACCAACAAGTGAGAATATGGTAGTTGATTTTGCTGAGCGAATCATTGCACGTTTGCCTGCCGAAATTTCACTTTTCTCACTAAAATTGCAGGAAACGGAATCTTCGTTTGCGGAGTGGTATGCTAGTGATAACTTGAAGTAAACTCCAAATTCCAAATTCCAAAAATGTTGGGGTTTTAAAATTCAATTTCAAACGTATTTCAATTAAATGATTTCAAATAAAAAAGTATATTTTGCTTCTGACCAGCATTTTGGAGCTCCGACTGCGGAGTTGAGCTTTCCTCGTGAACAAAAATTTGTGGCCTGGTTAGAGGAGGTGAAGCACGATGCCGAAGCTATTTTTTTGTTGGGAGATCTGTTTGATTTTTGGTTTGAATACAAAACGGTTGTCCCAAAAGGATTTGTACGCGTTTTGGGAAAACTGGCTGAAATTCGCGATAGTGGAATCCCGATCTACTTTTTTGTCGGAAATCACGATTTGTGGATGGAAGATTATTTTCAAACTGAATTGAATATACCGGTTTATCACGATAATAAAGAGTTTACTTTTAATGGTAAAACTTTTTTAATAGGTCATGGTGATGGTAAAGGACCCGGTGATATGGGGTACAAACGAATGAAAAAAGTGTTTACGAATCCTTTTTCTAAGTGGCTTTTCCGCTGGTTGCATCCTGATATTGGTGTTCGATTGGCACAATACCTGTCAGTCAAAAATAAATTGATTTCGGGTGCTGAGGATGTGAAATTTCTGGGTGAAGAAAACGAATGGCTTGTTTTATATGCTAAGCGTAAACTCGAAACCAAACACTACAACTACTTCGTTTTTGGTCATCGTCATTTGCCAATGATTATGCCGGTCGGTGAAAATTCCGATTATGTAAATCTGGGCGATTGGATTGGCTATTTTACCTATGGTGTTTTTGATGGAAATAATTTCGAACTTCTGAAATTCGAGAAGTAAACACGGAGATTTTTAGACTATTTCTTAGTTTAAACCTACGCCATATACATACTCTTCCAATTCAATTTTGAATAAGGAACCTTCAACTAAATCTTTAATCGATTTCAATTCTGTCATAGAAACAGCCAGATCTATTTGAGAACAAGGTGTTTTTAGTAGAAATTTATGACAGGAATATTTTAATTCACAAGCTTCGCAACAAGCATTTTCAGTCATGCTATCTTCAATCAAATCACAAAATTGATTCAATTCTTCAACTGTAAAATAAAAACCGGTTTCTTTAAAAACAAGTTGAACTTTCTCTGATATAACTTGTTTTCCATTCTTCCAGTAAAAGGATATTCCAAAATTGTTATGGTATATTTGCGCAATTTCTCTCATCGTAAATCTTTTATTTCAACAAATATAAATATTATTTATATTAATTCTAAATAAAAAAATCATAAAATAAGATAAATTTTAATTGCGCTAAGATGTGTCAATTTCAGAACCAAGTTCAAAAGTTGTAGGAAGCAATAAACTTTTAATTTTTTAGGGGCAAAGATGCATAAGAGCAAAGCAACAAAGGTTAAAAAAAACTTTGCGACTCTGCGACTTCGCGAGATTTTTTGGAGATTTCTACCTTTTAACCTCGCGACTATTCTTGTTTGTTGCTTACCTGCAATGTAGTGACTTTACTTAATCCATTTTTGGATACTGGATAAAAAGGCCTCTTGCTGATCTGTAAATAAATAATGGGAGCAGTTTCCAATCAGAGTAAAATGATCTTCTCCTACTAAATTCTCAATCCAATTGATCTGATCTGAAGAAAAAATGCCATCATCCTGACCATAAACAGCGTAGATTGGGATGGCCTGAGCTTTTATTTTTTCTAACACAGGTTTGTTGTTGATGTTGTTGCGCTTTTCATTAGTATAAAAAAGAATCGGGGCGTTTTTATTTCTAATGTTTGTTTTATAAAAAGGACCAGTTTCATAATCGCTGTACAGCTTTTTTGATGCCTCGGTCGGATTGGGCATTTTAAAGTAGTCGTTCTCACTGGCCAGATCAAAACAAGCCTTTCGGTATGCGGCGGAGTTTTTATTTAGGTTTTTTGTGAGAGTGATCTTTTGTAATTGTGTAGTATTGCCTTTTTCTAAAGCAGTCTTTTTTACAGATTTCAGAATATGGTCGTAGGTTTCCTGTTGTGAGATCAGAGCTCCTGCAAGTACAAGCGAATTTACTTTTTTTGGAAATTTCTCGGTATAAAGTGTGGCAACCAACCCTCCAAAACTATGCGCGATAAGTGTAGCTTTCTTCAGATGGTATTTTTTGTAAATTCCATTTAAGTCCTGAAAAGCTTCATCATAAGTAAAATTAGCGGTCGAATCTACAGATCTTCCTTCGCCTCTGCGATCGTAAACAATAATATAAAAGCCATTGTCAGCCAGTTTTTGGGCTGTTGTACTTTCAAATAAAGTTGAATTCCCGCTCGGGCCTCCATGAATGAAAATTAAAGCTTTCTTCGTTTTATCACCGTATGTTTTGATGTAAAGATTTTGCCCTTCTGCAAAACAGCAGGATAGTAAAAAGAAGAAAGTCAGTAACAATTGTTTCATTTATTCCATATTTTGATGATCTTCCATGTCTTTCTGAAGATCTAAATTTCTAAAAGAAGGAGATTTGATTCCGGTTGCTAAAACGGTTATAAGCGTCATACTTCCACCAAAAACGACTGAAGTTACCGTTCCCATTAATTTTGCTGTTAAACCGCTTTCAAATGCACCTAATTCGTTCGATGAACCAACGAACATCGAGTTTACGGCAGCAACGCGTCCGCGCATGTGATCGGGAGTTTTAAGTTGCAAAATCGTTTGGCGAATTACGACCGAAATTCCGTCTGCAACCCCACTTAAGAACAAGGCAACCACAGACAACCAGAAAATGGTTGAAACACCAAATAATATAATACACAAACCGAAAGCAAAAATGGCAACCAAAAGTTTCATTCCTGCTCTTTTATACAAAGGGACATAGGCAGAGACTAACATCGTAATAAAAGCACCGATAGCAGGTGCCGCTCTTAGAACACCAAATCCTTCCGGACCAACTTTCAGGATGTCTTGCGCAAAAACGGGTAATAAAGCAACTGCTCCTCCAAAAAGAACCGCGACCATATCCAGCGTAAGTACGCCCAAGATTGTTTTGTTATTGAATACAAATTTGAGACCTTCCTTTAAACTTTCCATAACCGGTTCACCAATTTTTGGATTCAAAATGGGTTTTTTACTGATTTGCGACAAGGCTATTAAAGCAAAGAGTGAAAAGGCAAAAACAGTACACATAGACCAATGAACACCAATGAAATTAATAGAAAATCCTGCAACGGCAGGCCCCATAACGGCGCCAATTTGCCAAACCGAACTACTCCAGGTTGCAGCATTTGGATATACTTTTTTGGGTACGATCAGCGACAACAGAGAAAAAATAGTGGGCCCAAGGAAAGCGCGAACTAGTCCGCCTAAAAAGACCAAAAAGTAAATCGAGTATAAAATAACAGTAGAGGACCATCCGTCAACTATTTTGGGCCAGGTCAATAAAAACAGACCAAAGCTAATCACCGAAAAACCTAAAATGCATTTTACCAGTAATCCTTTTTTCTCTCTTTGGTCGACAATGTGTCCCGCAAACAAGGCCATCGAAACGGCTGGGATAACTTCCATTAATCCAATAATACCTAGAGAAAGCGGGTTTTTGGTTAAGCTGTACACTTCCCATTCGATTACAATAAACTGCATCGACCAGGCGAAAACCATGGCGAAACGCAGGAGTAAAAACACATTAAATTCTCTATATCGAAGTGCCTGATAGGGGTCGGCTTTTTTGGGTTTATCTTTCATTTGTTCTAATGTCTTTTAACATAAGTTGAGTAGAAATAGTGTTGTTCCATTCGTTTTCGGCTATACAGTACGCAAGCTGAAACGTATTTTGATTTTTTGTGATGTCTATTTTTTTTCCAAGTCCAAATCCAATGGCGGCAATTCCATCTGAACCATTTTGTTTGACAAAAAGCCTTAAATGTTCTTCGTCGGCACCCAACGTTTTGGCATAACCGGTATCTTTTATATCAGCGGTCATAAAAACGGGCGTCATGTTTTGTGGTCCAAAAGGCTCAAACTGTTTTAAGATTCGGATCAGTTTTGGAGTCAAATCTGTAAAATTGATTTGAGCATCAATTTCGATTTCCGGAGTTCGCATTTCCGGTAAAATGGTTTTTTCGATCTGTTTTTCAAAAGCAGCTTTAAAAGGTTTGTAGTTTTCTGCTTTCAGTGTCATTCCGGCAGCATACATATGACCCCCAAATTGTTCGAGATGTTCTGAGCAGGCATCCAGCGCATTGTAGACATCAAAACCTTTTACCGATCGGGCAGAAGCAGCATATTTATCGCCACTTTTCGTGAAAACCAAGGTCGGACGGTAATACGTTTCAATTAATCTTGAAGCTACAATTCCGATTACACCTTTGTGCCAGTCTTCCTGAAATACAACGGTAGAAAAGCGGTCTTGTTCGTTATTTTCTACAATCTGTTGAAAAGCTTCTTTGGTGATTTTTTTGTCCAGATCCTTGCGATCTGCATTGTATTGCTCAATTTCTGAGGCAAATTGTTGTGCTTGTTCAAAATTAAATTCGGTCAATAACTCTACAGCGTGATTTCCGTGTTTGATTCTTCCCGCAGCATTTATTCGGGGTGAAATGATAAAAACAACATCAGAGATATCTAAAACTTGCTTTTTTATCTGATGAACCAAAGCTTTAATTCCAGGTCTTGGAGCACTATTGATTACTTGCAATCCGAAATAAGCGAGAACTCTGTTTTCTCCTGTAATCGGAACAATATCTGCGGCAATTGCGGTGGCTACTAAATCGAGATAAGGAACTAAATCGGCTATAGTTTCATTTCTGTTTCTTCCTAAAGCCTGAATTAATTTAAAACCTACTCCGCAGCCACATAATTCGTCATACGGATAGAAACAATCTTCTCTTTTTGGGTCTAAGATGGCTACAGCGTCCGGCAGAAATTCTCCGGGTCTGTGGTGATCACAAATAATAAAATCAATGTTTCGTTCTTTTGCGTAGGCAATGTGATCAATTGATTTTATTCCGCAGTCAAGAGCGATAATTAGCGAAAATCCGTTGTCATCGGCAAAGTCAATTCCTTTAAAAGAAATGCCGTAACCTTCATCGTAACGATCCGGAATATAAGTGGCTACATTCGGATAATGAGATTTTAAATACGAAGAAACCAATGAAACGGCCGTTGTTCCGTCAACATCATAATCTCCAAAAACCAGTATGTTTTCCTGATTGTTGATTGCCGCTTCTATGCGGACAACCGCTTTGTCCATATCCTTCATGAGGAATGGATCGTGCAGGTGCTCTAATGAAGGACGAAAGAAATTTTTAGCCTCTTCAAAAGTTTCAATACCACGCTGAATCAAAAGTGTTGCCACAAAATCTTCTACATTTAAGGCTTGCGCCAAATGGTTGATTTTATCTTGAGAAGGTTTAGGTTTTAAAGTCCAACGCATTTTTAATTGTAGATTTTAGATTTCAGATTTTAGATTGTGGACTTTAGAAATCGTTTAATCAAAATCTTTAAAAAGAGTGCTTTCATTTTGTCAGATCGAGGGGTTTCGACTTCGCTCAACCTGACAGCGTAAAATTTACATTATTTTGTTTCTAAAGCTGTTCCTTCAAATTGAATTCCGTTCCAACCATTAGTAATAAAGTTTCTTATGTTTTGATGGTTTGTTCCGTTTGGATCGCCCAACACTTCATCAAAATAATACGCTCCAAAACAGGCTAAAGTTTGCTCTTGTGTTAAGTTCTGCAATTTAGCAAAAGCAAAAACTTTACAGGAACCCGAATTTTCTCCGGCAGCATTGTGTTGATTTCCGTTTTGAAAAGCAGTTGGGGTGAAGTTGTAATTTTCTTCTACAGTTGCAATGGTTTCAGGAAAAGCGATTGCAGTTGGAGTCTGGTTTAATTTTTCTAAAAAGGCTTGTATGTTCATGTCGCGTGTGTTAGGTTTTTTTGCCACGAATTTTACTAATTTCTCGAATTAAAATTGGAGTATAAACACAAAGTTTCGTGTTAATCTGTGAAATTCGTGTTGAACTAGTATTTCGTACTCTTGTTTTTATTTTTTTGCCACAGATTTAAAAGATTGACAAAGGATTATAATCTGTGTTAATTGGTGAAATTCGTGTTGAATTTGTATTGTGTAATCTTGTTTTTATTTTTTCGTCACAGATTTAAAAGATTTACAAAGGATTTTTTAATCTGTGTTAATCTGTGAAATTCGTGTTGAACTAATATTATGTACTCTTATTCTTCTTCGTCCTTAGAATACTTACTTTTCTTAGCTTCTTTCTCAATTGTTTTTCCAGCCACAACAACGACAATTTCGCCGCGTGGTGCTGTTTTTTCAAAATGAGTTAATACTTCTTTTGCTGTACCGCGGACATTTTCTTCGTGCATTTTTGATAATTCCCTGCAAACGCAAACTTGTCGGTCTTCTCCAAAATAAGTCACAAATTCTGCTAATGTTTTCAGTAGTTTGTGTGGAGAAACATACAAAATCATGGTTCGGGTTTCTTCGGCTAAAGCCAAAAATCGGGTTTGGCGTCCTTTTTTCTCCGGAAGGAAACCTTCAAAAATAAAACGGTCATTTGGTAATCCGCTGTTTACTAATGCGGGAACAAATGCAGTTGCGCCGGGTAGACATTCCACTTCAATTTTATTCTCAACACAAGCACGTGTCAATAAAAATCCCGGATCTGAAATAGCAGGAGTTCCTGCGTCCGAAATTAGCGCAATTGTTTCACCCGCTTTCAAACGAGCGATTAAGTTTTCTGTTGTTTTGTGTTCATTGTGCATATGATGGCTGTGCATGTGCGTGCCGATTTCAAAATGCTTTAGGAGTTTACCACTCGTTCGGGTGTCTTCGGCCAAAATCAAATCGACTTCTTTCAGAATCCGGATGGCGCGGAAGGTCATGTCTTCTAGATTGCCGATTGGCGTTGGAACGATATATAATTTAGACATAATTAAGCTTGTTATTTAAAACACGAATTTCACAGATTGATGCAAATCATTGTCTTTCGAAATGGCATCAAGTATTAAAATTCGTGAAAATGGGTGTGATTTGTGTTTAGGAGAATTTCTTCTCTACAATTTCAAGAAAACGTTGTGCGTAATCGTCTTTTCCTTCCCAATTGTTGTAATCCGGTTTTACCATATTTTCAATAAATTCGGCTGCTTCGCCATAAGAATCGAAAGTTAATAGCTGATTTAAAACACGGCTGTAATCTTCGGTGCTGTTTCCGAAAAGGTTTTTAGTGAAGGCAATTCGATCGTTCAAATCAACATGAAAACCTTTTGCCAGTTTTTCGTTTAAGGAAGTTGCTTTTGTTTCTGTTTTCTCTATAACGACAGTCTCAACGGTTTTATTTTCTTTAAGTTCCGGAATTGATGAGGTAGGCGCTACGGCTTCAAAACTATCTACTTTTACAAATTCAGCATCCGCATAATTGACTCCGAAATCTTCAAACAAAAATTGAATTGGATTTTGTTTTATTTCGGTTTCTTCCTTTGGCTTCTCTTCCGGTTCCTCTGTAAGTTCAAAAGCAGGTTTGAAATCCGGAATCGGGTTTAAATCACTTTTCGTTGTAAAAGAAAGTGTTTCTTTTGGCTCTGTTTCTGCTGTTTCTTCGGAAATGGATGCATCAAAGGAAAGCGTTTCAACCTTTTCTTCTGAAATTATTTCTGTTGCAGGTTCTTCGTCTTCGATAGTTGCGGTTATCGGTTCAACAATTGTTTCAATTATTGGTTCTTCGATTTCTTCTGCTACAATTTCTTCTGTAGCAGTTTCTTCAATAATTTCAGCAATTGGTTCTTTGATTTCCTCTTCCGGGATTTCAATTACTGGCACTTCTTCTGTTTCTTCATTAACTTCCGGATCAGGAATTACTTCTGCTGCGGTTTCTGAAGTTTCTTCAGCGGCAACCGGAGTTATTTCTTCTGTTTCAATCGCTACAGGAGCTAAATCTTCTTTTTCGAAAATGGTTTCTAAATGAGATTCTACTTCACTGCGTCCGATTGTTGGTTTCAAAGTGTCGAAGTTTTCGTCTACAAACTTCAGAACCGCTAGTTTTTCATATAATTTCTGTGTCTCAAGATATAACTGATTGATATCGGATTTGCTTTTAAGCTTTAGAATTCGATGTGCAATGCTGATTAAATCGGCTTCCAATTTTTTTTTCATAACGGTTGAAATTATAGTGAATACGGTACTTTAGTGTGTTTTTAATGAGTCTGAATGGCTTTGATTGCCGAAAGAAAATCGCTTAATCTTACTTTTATTTCTGTTAATAAGCGTTTGCGAATCTTCGATTTGATAAAAATTATCTATTTTTGAAAAATGTAAAAAAGCATTTTTTTACTTCAAATTATTACCAGTACAAAGTAATAAAAACTATTCATTTTAAAAGGTAGAAAAATACAAAATGTTTCTCGAAAATACAGTAAATCACAAAGAACAATTTGGTTGGATTGAAGTTATTTGTGGATCAATGTTTTCGGGTAAAACCGAGGAGTTAATTCGCAGATTAAAACGTGCCCAATTTGCCAAACAAAGAGTCGAAATTTTTAAACCCGCTATAGATACCCGTTATCATGACGAAATGGTGGTGTCACACGATGCCAATCAAATTCGTTCAACACCGGTACCGGCAGCAGCTAATATTTCAATTTTAGCACAAGGTTGCGATGTCATTGGTATCGATGAAGCCCAATTTTTTGATGACGAAATTGTTACGGTTTGTAATGATTTGGCCAATCAGGGAATTCGCGTAATTGTTGCCGGATTGGATATGGATTTTAAAGGAAACCCTTTCGGGCCCATGCCGGCACTTATGGCAACCGCTGAATATGTTACTAAAGTGCACGCCGTTTGCACCAGAACGGGAAATTTAGCCAACTATAGTTTCAGAAAAACAGATAATGACAAGCTGGTTATGCTTGGTGAAACAGAAGAATATGAGCCGCTTAGTCGTGCTGCCTATTACAATGCCATGAAAAAGAATCAGGAGAAATAGCTTTATTTTTGATTTTCTAAATAACATTAAAACCAAGATAAACAATGCAAAAAAAGGAAAGTAAAGAAAGACAGAATATTCGGTTGATGATTACGGTTGGAATTGCATTGGTTTTGGTGTTTGTGATTCAGTTTTATTTTTATAAAAGTACGGATGAAGTAGATACTGAAATAAAGGAATTGGTAGAGAAATACAATACAAATTGCCCCTTAACCATACAAGAGGGAATTCGTTTAGATAGTGTAAGTCTGCCGGAAGGAAATGAGAAAATCGCGCAGTATAACTTGACTTTGGTAAACATAGAAAAAGAAAAGACCGATCTCGATGTAGTTCATAAAGAGATTGAAAAAAGTCTGCTGAGCACGGCTAAAGCAAATCCGGGTCTTAGAGTTTTTGCCAATAATGACTTTACATTAGTGTACAGTTACAAGGACAAAAAGAAGGTGTTTTTGTTTAAAGTGACTATACTACCGGATCAGTATAAATAATTTTCGAAGTTTAAAATAAAAAACAAACCCGACAGGTTTTTGAAACCTGTCGGGTTTTATATATACATTACTATTATTTGTCGAAAAAAATTATATTTTCTTCCTCATCCTAGCCACCGGAATATCAAGTTGTTCGCGGTATTTGGCAATTGTTCTTCTGGCGATAGGATATCCTTTTTCTTTTAGAATATCGGCAAGTTGATCATCCGGAAGTGGTTTTTTCTTATCTTCTTCTTCAATGGTGTTCTGAAGAATTTTTTTAATTTCCAGTGTTGAAACATCTTCGCCCTGATCATTTTTCATGGCTTCAGAGAAAAACTCTTTAATCAGTTTCGTTCCGTAAGGTGTCTCCACATATTTGCTGTTAGCAACACGTGAAATCGTCGAAATATCCAAACCAACCATATCTGCAATGTCTTTTAAGATCATTGGTTTTAACTTGGTTTCGTCTCCGTCTAAGAAATATTCTTCCTGATAATGCATGATGGCATTCATCGTCACAAAAAGCGTTTCCTGACGTTGTCTGATCGCGTCAATAAACCATTTGGCCGAATCCAGTTTCTGCTTGATAAACTGAACCGCATCTTTCTGTGCAGTCGATTTATCACGAGAATCTTTATACGTCTGCATCATTTCCTGATAATCTTTAGAAACATGCAGGGAAGGGGCATTTCTGCCATTTAAAGTCAATTCAAGCTCACCGTCAACAATTCTGATGGCAAAATCAGGAACTACATTTTCGGTTACTTTATTGTTTCCGGTGTAAGATCCTCCGGGTTTCGGATTCAGTCTTTCGATTTCGTGAATGGCTTTTTTAAGCTGCTCGTTCGAAACACCGTATTTTTGAATTAATTTATCGTAATGTTTTTTGGTAAAAGCATCAAACTGATTTTCGATAATATCAATCGCTAAGTCAACATATTCAGTAGGTGTTTTATGCTTTAACTGCAACAATAAACATTCCTGCAAATCGCGCGCACCAACTCCTGATGGCTCTAGTTCGTGAATGATATGGAGCATTTTTTCAACCATAGCTTCATCCGTATAAATCGCCTGAGTAAAAGCCATGTCGTCAACAATATCCGGCACACTTCTGCGGATGTAACCCATATCGTCAATACTTCCCACTAAGAATTCAGCGATTTCGCGCTCTTCATCATTCAAAATAAAAGTATTCAGCTGATTGATTAAATCCTGATGAAAACTAATCGGAGAAGCAAAAGGCGTTTCGCGTTCTTCTTCGTCTCCGTAATTATTAACCTGCGTTTTGTAATCCGGGGTATCGTCGTCGCTTAAATATTCGTCTATATTAATGTCGTCTGCTTCAATTCGGTCTGATTCTGCATCATCGTAATCGTCGTATTCTTCATTAGAGAATTCATCAGCTTCGTATTCGTCTTCTTTTCCAGCTTCTAAAGCCGGGTTTTCGTTCATTTCTTCTAATAAACGTTGCTCAAATGCTTGCGTAGGCAATTGAATTAACTTCATCAGCTGGATTTGCTGTGGAGATAATTTTTGGGATAATTTTAAATTTAAAAATTGCTTTAGCATTTATTTTTTGTTCTTTTAGTTTAATGTTTCAAGTTTCAAGCTTCAGGTTGAGGTAACTTGAAGCTTGAAACTTGAAACAATTTTTAAACTTTATTTTTTATTAAAATTCAGCACTTCCAGGAGTTCTAGGAAAAGGAATTACGTCGCGGATGTTTGACATACCTGTAACAAACAATACCAAACGCTCAAATCCTAAACCGAATCCTGAGTGTGTTGCCGAACCAAATCTTCTGGTGTCTAAATACCATGATAATTCTTCTTCGTCGATTTCTAAAGCTTTCATTTTCTCAATCAAAACGTCGTAACGCTCTTCTCTTTCAGAACCACCAACGATTTCTCCAATTCCAGGGAAAAGGATATCCATGGCACGAACTGTTTTTCCGTCCTCATTCAAACGCATGTAAAATGCCTTAATGTTTGCCGGGTAATCAAATAAAATTACCGGACATTTAAAGTGTTTTTCAACCAAATAACGTTCGTGCTCTGACTGTAAATCAGCTCCCCATTCGTTAATGATATAGTTGAATTTTTTCTTTTTATTCGGAGTAGAATCTCTTAAAATATCAATTGCTTCAGTATAGGAAACACGTTTGAAGTTGTTTTCTAGTACAAAGTTTAATTTATCCAACAAAGCCATTTCGCTTCTGTCAGCCTGTGGTTTTGATTTTTCTTCTTCTAATAATCTTCCTTCCAGGAATTTTAAATCATCACCACAATTGTCCAAAGCATATTTTATTACATATTGAATAAAATCTTCCGCCAAGTCCATGTTGTCATCCAGATTGTTGAAAGCCACTTCTGGCTCAATCATCCAAAATTCTGCCAGGTGGCGAGAAGTATTTGAATTTTCAGCTCTGAAAGTTGGTCCAAAAGTATAGATTTGACCCAATGCCATAGCAAAAGTTTCTCCCTCTAATTGTCCTGAAACTGTTAAGTTGGTTTCTTTTCCGAAGAAATCTTCTTTATAATTTACTTTTCCGTCTTCTGTTCTTGGTGTGTTGTCAAATGGCAAAGCCGTAACTTTAAACATTTCTCCTGCACCTTCAGCATCAGAACCGGTGATAATTGGTGTGTTTACATACACAAAACCTTTTTCCTGAAAATATTTGTGAACCGCAAACGACAATACCGAACGCACACGCATAATCGCGCCAAAAGCATTCGTACGTACACGTAAATGTGCATTTTCACGTAAAAATTCAAGGGAGTGTTTTTTAGGCTGCATTGGGAATTTCTCCGCATCAGAATCTCCTAAAATTTCAATTTTAGAAACCTGAATTTCGTATTTCTGACCAGCACCTTTGCTTTCAACCAAAGTTCCAGTTACAGAAACGGCAGCTCCCGTTGTGATTCTTTTCAGAATTTCTTCCGGTGTATTTTCAAAATCAACAACACATTGTATATTATTAATGGTAGAACCGTCATTAAGAGCGATGAACTGATTATTTCTAAAAGTTCTCACCCATCCTTTTGCATTAACCTCCTGAAGCGTCGTAGTACTGTTTAATAAGTCTTTAACTTTTGTGTGTTTCATTTTTAATAAAATTGATATTAAATAATATTGTTGTTCAATAACTGCAAATATAAACGATAATAATTAAAATTAGTAGCTGTTTCCTGCTATCCGCTATATCTTTTTCTTGCTAAAGAAGCAAGAAAAAGGATGCCGCTACTATCAGGGCTAGGACTCTCGTTTTAAAACATAGCAATTTGTCTCATTTTTGTCCTTTCGACGAAGGAGAAATCGCATTCAATATTCAAATTTGAAATTACCTTATTCGATTGTTTTCTTTCTCTTTTTTCAAAAATTTCCTAATGAAATATAGAAAAAGTACGCCACCTAAAATCCTTATTATTACATTAAAATAATTATAAGGTTCCTCGATTTGTTTTAAATTTTCAGAATGGTTAATTTTTATTGACTTGAAAAATTGATCTTTTTTTACTTTATCATAAGATGCAACTTGCGAATAAATAAATATATAAGTTATACCATTCAAAATTAAAATTCGACTTTCTGCATTTTCTTCTTCTGAGTTTTTTCCCTTAAAACTTAGTTTGTAAGCTAAGTAATTGTCGATTTTTATTTGTGATGAATCTTTTAAAAACATGCCTTTTTTTTCCATGCTTTTAAGTTGTTCAGTCAAGATATATTTATAGACTGCTTTTAAAGCAATTATGCTTTGAGAAAGTTCATTGTATGGTTTGCCATCAATTATTGCATTTATTCGCATTGCAATATAAGAATCGTCTTTAGAATTGAGATAAAATGCTGTTGCTTTCGCTTTTACATTTTCAGGATTTGTATTTTCAATGTTGAATTCAGTTGTTTCAGGTTTTTCAAGGAAATTAACTGAAATATTCTCATCAATTTTAGTTTGACCTAAAAGAAAAACAGGAAAAAGTAAAATCAGAATAAATAATCTTTTTTTCATAAAATACAAATGACAATGAAGTTAGTCGATTTTAATTCGCACTAATTTGTGAAATTCTTAGCTATTTTTTATTTGTAGAATTACGATTCTTATTTTCTTGTCTATTAAGACGTAAGGAGAAATCGCATTCAATAATCCATGTATTGCGTGCTCAGCGTGCGTGATTTCTCGACTTCGCTCGAAATGACAAGATTAGGAGCGGGTAAGCTACAAGCATAAGAATAATTCGCGCTAATTCGAGGCAAAAAAACTACTCCAAATTCTCCAAATCCTCTTTCTTCGCCTTCTTCTTCTCAAATGTCAAAACCAAAGCCGGTAAAACCAATAAGTTCGCAAACATCGCAAATGCAAGCGTACAAGAAATTAATCCCCCAAGTGCAATTGTTCCGCTAAAGCTGGAAAGCGTAAAAGTAGCAAAACCTAAAATCAAAACTACCGAAGTATAAAAAGTACTAATTCCGGTTTCCCTTAAAGCACTGAAAACAGATTTTTTGACCTTTCCGTTACTTTGCAATAAATCATGTTTGTATTTCGCCATAAACTGAATCGCATTATCTACCGAAATTCCGAACGCAATACTGAATACTAAAATAGTAGACGGTTTTAGAGGGATTCCAAAATACCCCATTAATCCCGAAGTAATGCAAAGCGGTAAAACATTCGTAATAACCGAAGCGAAAACCATTTTGAAAGAGCGGAATAAATACAACATCAGTATCGCAATCACCAATATAGCAAAAATCAACGATTCGATTAAGTTGTCTACTAAATACGAAGTTCCTTTCTGGAAAACCAAAGCTTTTCCGGTAACCGTAACTTCATAACGGTCTTTTGGGAAAATTTCGTCAATTTTTTTATGTAGTTTTTTCTCGACTCTCGCCATTTCATCTGTACCGATATCCTTCATGAAAGTAGTGATACGGGCATATTGACCAGTCGAATCTACATAAGCTTTCATTAGATTGTCTTTACTGTTTTTCGTCGCATTTTTAGCATAGCCCAAAATAAAAGTTTGCTCCTGCGAAGTTGGCAGTTGATAATATTCAGGATTTCCGTTGTAAAAAGCCTGTTTTGAATATTTAACCAAATTTACAATCGAAACTGGTTTTGCCAATTCAGGCATTTCGATAATTGTATTTTGCAATTCATCCATTTTACGAATGGTAGACGCTTTCATAACACCTTTTTTCTTCTTAGTGTCAATCATTATTTCCAAAGGCATTACACCATTGAATTCTTTTTCGTAGAATAAAATGTCTTTAAAGAACGAAGCACTTTTTGGCATTTCTCCGATCAAACTTCCCGAAACTTTCATTTGTGAAACTCCGATAACACTAAAAACTAAAAGCAAACCGTAAAGGATGTAAATTACTTTGCGCTTGTTTTTTACCACATTTTCAACAAAGTCAAGCAGGGTAGAAATATAGGTTTTGGTTAAGTGATACAAATGTTTTTCATTTGGCATCGACATAAAGCTGTATATAATTGGCACAATTAAAAGAGTCAATAAATAAACAGAGATCACATTGATAGAAGTCACTAAACCAAATTCAAAAAGCAGATCGTTGCCCGTAATCATAAAAGTAGCAAAACCAATTGCAGTCGTCAGATTCGTCATTAGAGTCGAAACTCCGATTCTCGAAATAATACGTTGCAAAGCTCTTGCCTGATTATTGTGAAGTTTGATTTCCTGCTGGTATTTATTAATCAGAAAAATACAATTCGTGATTCCGATTACGATAATTAATGGCGGAATAATAGCCGTTAGAATCGTGATTTTGTAATGAAATAATCCAAGTGTTCCGAAGGACCAGATTACCCCGACAATCAAAATACAGATGGAAATAAAAGTAGCTCTGAACGAACGGAAAAAGAAAAAGAAAATCAAAGAAACAGTCAGTAAAGCCGCACCGATAAAAAGTCCGATTTCGCCTTTCATATTGGCAGCATTGATAGTTCTGATATAAGGCATCCCCGAAACACGCAGGTCAATTCCCGTAGTTTTTTCAAATTTATCGATTTTTGGGACTAAATTTTCAAGGATAAAAGTTTTTCTTTCGGCTGTATTTACAATCTTTTTATTGATGTAAATAGCAGATCGAACACTGCCGCTTTCTTTATTAAACAATAATCCCTCGTAAAAAGGCAGATTGTGGAATAAATCGTATTGAACACTTTTCAGATAAGCCGGATCATGTGTTTTGCTTTGGTTGATAAACGGTGACAAAACAAATTTCTCGTTAACCGTATCTTTTTCCAGTTTCTTTAAATCGTTTAACGAAACCACTAAATCTACTTCTTTGGATTCTTTTAAACCTGTCATTAATTCATTCCAGGCAGCATAATTTTTCGGAGTAAAAAAGGTAGGATCTTTAAAACCAATTACAACAAGATTTCCTTCTTCACCAAACTTGTCTAAGAATTTTTGATAGTCTTTATTGGCAATATGATTTTTAGGAAGCAGATTGGCTTCGGTATAGGTCATAGAAAGGTTTTTCCATTGATAAGCAAGGAAAATGGTTAAGGCAGATAGGAGAACTAATATTGCAACTCTGTTTTTAAGTATGATTCGGGCTATTTTTTCCCAAAATCCGACTTGAATAGTGTTTTTCATAAAATCTTTAAAAATGGATGCAAATGTAGTGAAAAGTGCTCAAAATCATAAACAATTGGTTCAGTTTTTACGGTATGTTAACACAAAATTACCATTGGATTTCTAAGTTTTATAGTTGATTTTAGAATTACTAGCTTAGCTTTTCGGATATTTGCGCTTAATTTAAAATGAAACAAAAATGAATTGGATTTTGTTAATTATTGCGGGACTTTTTGAAGTTGGATTTGCTTCGTGCTTAGGAAAAGCGAAAGAAACAACCGGAATTATTTCAACCTATTGGATGGCAGGCTTTTTTGTTTGTCTTTCTATCAGTATGATTTTACTATATAAAGCAACACAGGTTTTACCAATTGGTACCGCTTATGCCGTTTGGACAGGAATCGGAGCAGTAGGAACCGTTTTGGTAGGGATTCTGATTTTTAAAGAACCGGTTACTTTTTGGAGAGTCTTTTTTCTTTCGACATTAATTGCTTCGATCATTGGGTTGAAGTTTGTATCTAGTCATTAAAAAGTTTAGCCACAGATTAAACAGATTTCTACAGATTGTATATTTCAATTCGTGAAATTTGCGCAATTGGTGGCTAAAAAAGGTCGCAGATTATACGGATTAAACGGATTTACACAGATCGTATATTTTAGTTTGTGAAATTTGCGTAATTCGTGGCAAGAAAACTGGTTACAGGTTTAAAGTTTTAGCGCCAAGCTAAAAAAAAATCCGCGAGAATCCGTTTAATCCGCTTAATCTGTGGCAAAAAAACAGTTGTAGATTTAAAGTTTTTTTAGGACCAAACAAAAAAAATCTGCGAGAATCCGTTTAATCCGTTTAATCTGTGGCAAAACAACGCAACGAATGACATGAATTAAACGATTTTTTTAGTGTCAAAAGAGAGCTCAATTTGTGAAAATTCGTGAAATTCGTGTTCAAAAAAAAATAGTACTATGCAGGAAAACGATACCATTACTTTTATTTTTTTAGCCATTATTTTATTATTGGTTGTCATCATTGGTTTTATGGTGTATCAATTAATGCATTCAAAAAAAGCAAAAGACGATGCTGAAAAAAGTTTTTATGCGCTCGAGATGAAAGTCAATGACTTGCAGCTGGAAACACTGGAAGCAAAACTGAATCCCCATCTTTTTAAGAATATTCTAAATTCGATTCAATCGCATGCCTATCAAACCTACTTTGCTTTAGATAAACTGGCGAATGTTTTGGATTATATTTTATACGAAAGCAAAAAGAAATTTGTCACTGCAAAAGAAGAAATTGATTTTGCATTGAATTTAATCGAAATCAATAAAATCAAGATCAGTCCGCTGTTTGAATTGAAAATCAAAACCAATATCAATAAAGAGGATAAATTGTACGAGCAGCCTTTATTGGCACCACTAATTTCTATTGATTTAATCGAAAATGCTTTCAAACATGCCGATTTGCAAAGTGCTGATGCTTTTATTTCTGTGATTTTTGAGTTTAAAGACAACGCCTTTTCTATGACCGTTTCCAATAAAATCTCAGATAAAAAAGTGCTGAAAAAAGAGCGAAGCGGTATTGGTCACTCGACTTTAGAACATCGTCTGCGGATTATTTACAGAAATAATTTCAAACTCGAGAGATTTGTAGAAAATGATGTTTACATTGCTCACCTAAAAATTGATCTACTTGAATACAAAACTGAAATGCTTGCTTCTGGACGATGAGTTACCTGGATTGACGTATTTGAAAATGCTTTGCGAACAAATTTCCGAAGTCGAAATCGTAAAAACGTTTAATAATCCCGAGAAACTATTGGCCGAAATGGACCAACTCGATTTTGATTTATTAATTTCTGACATCGAAATGCCGGGAATTAACGGTTTGCATTTGGCGGAAATGTTGCAAAATAAGCTGGTTATTTTTTGTACCGCTTATAAAGAATATGCTGCAGATGCTTTTACAATCGAGGCAGTAGATTATATCACGAAACCGGTAAAATTGGAACGTTTACAGAAAGCGATCTCAAAAGCAGCAGAACGATTCCACAAACCCGACGCAGCCAAAAAATTCATACAGCTCAATACCGATAAAGGAAAGACTTTGCTGTATTTTGATCAGATTCAATACATAAAAACTGCAATCAGCGACAGCCGCGATAAAACGGTACTGTTGACCGATGGCAGTTTTCTGAATTTGAAAAACGTTAAATTTGATACCCTCCTAAAAGAATTACCCGAAACCGACTTTTGTCGCGTAAACAAAAAAGAGATTGTCGCGGTAAAAGCCATTAAGTTTTTCAATCACAACGAAATTGTTTTGCATCATTTAGAAAAGAATGAAAAAAACAGCACACTATTACTTAGCGAAACCTATCGTTCAGACTTCTTAAAAAAAATAAAAATATAACTTTCCAATTGTCAGGCTAAGCAAAGCCGAAGCCCAAGCTGAGCAAAGTCGAAGCTCTTTTTTATCAACTATTCCAACTTATTACAAAGTTTTTCGGACTTGTTACATGGATTGAAAATTAGGTTTAAATTTACTTCTTGGATAAGAAATCACTTCTGATATTTGCCCCATAAAAATTAAAAGAGAAGTTATGAACAGCATAAAAAACTCAGCGTTTTACGTTACCATTATTGGAGGTTTTACTGCTTTGATATATTGGGTGATTGTTAAGGGCGCTTCGCTGGAAGTAGGCCGTGGAATTGTTCGCAAAAAAATAGAAAGCAATCATTGGAATGATTTTCTGCATTCTATGGTCGAAAACCTGCAACATCCTTTGGCTATTTTGTTAGCGCAGATTGTTACGATTATTCTGGTGGCACGTTTATTCGGGTGGATTTTTAGAAAAATTGGTCAACCTTCTGTTATCGGCGAAATGATTGCCGGAATTGTGTTAGGGCCGTCTTTGGTCGGAATGTATTTCCCGGAATTCTCCGCTACATTATTTCCAAAAGAATCTTTAGGGAATCTGCAGTTCTTAAGTCAGATTGGTTTAATCCTTTTTATGTTCGTTATTGGAATGGAGCTGGACTTAAAAGTACTGAAGAATAAAGCCCATGATGCAGTTGTAATAAGCCACGCCAGTATCGTAATTCCGTTTGCATTAGGGTTAAGTTTAGCCTATTTTATTTACCACACTTTTGCTCCAATTGGCGTAGAGTTCTCTTCTTTCGGATTGTTTATGGGAATTGCCATGAGTATTACCGCATTTCCTGTTTTGGCCAGAATTGTTCAGGAGAGAGGGATGCAAAAAACAAAACTGGGTACAATTGCGATAACCTGTGCTGCCGCAGATGATATTACCGCTTGGTGTATTTTGGCTGTTGTAATTGCAATTGTAAAAGCGGGTTCTTTTACTAGTTCTTTGTATGTAATTGGTTTGGCGGTTTTGTATGTTATTATCATGCTCAAAATAGTTCGTCCGTTTCTAAAACGAGTGGGGGACTTAAACTCAACCCGCGAAAGTCTGAATAAACCGGTTGTTGCGATTTTCTTTATAACCTTACTATTTTCTGCTTATGCGGCTGAGCTAATTGGAATTCATGCTTTATTTGGAGCCTTTTTAGCCGGAGCCATTATGCCGGAAAACAATACGTTCAGAAATATTTTTATTGAAAAAGTCGAAGATGTCGCCATCATCGTGTTATTGCCGTTGTTCTTTGTATTTACTGGATTACGTACACAAATTGGTTTATTGAATGATCCTTATTTGTGGAAAATCACAGGTTTAATTATTGCCGTTGCCGTAGTAGGTAAATTTTTTGGAAGTGCTTTTGCTGCCAAGTTTATGGGACAAAGCTGGAAAGACAGTCTGGCGATTGGCGCTTTAATGAATACGAGGGGTTTAATGGAGCTCGTAGTACTGAATATCGGATATGATTTAGGTGTTCTGTCTACTGAGATTTTTACTATGATGGTGATTATGGCGTTAGTGACCACTTTTATGACGGGCCCGGCGTTGGATTTTATAGGCTTTATTTTTAAAGATAAAATAACGGCCATTCCACAAGAGATTGGGAACAAAAGCAAGTTTAAGATTCTGCTGTCCTTTGCGACTCCCGAGAAAGGTAAAAAACTGTTGCGAATTGCGAACAGCCTGGTTAAAAAACAATCTGATAATTCTATTGTTACAGCAATGCATTTGTCCTTAAGTACAGAAGTGCATTCGTTTGATGTGAAAGATCAGGAACGCAAAATGTTGGTTCCGGTTATCGAAGAGTCAGAACGTCTGAATCAAAATATGGTTAGTGTTTTTAAAGTTACAAACGATATTGATACCGATATCATCGATACCGCCAATCAAGGGGACTATGATTTGTTATTGGTAGGTTTGGGACAATCTATTTTTGAAGGGACTTTGCTTGGAAAAATACTTGGCTTTACCTCCAGAATTGTAAACCCGGATCGCTTAATTGATAAGTTCACAGGAAAAGAAGGTCTGTTTGAAAATTCTCCTTTTGATGAGAGAACACGTCATATTATTGCTAAAAGTAAAATGCCGGTCGGTATTTTTATCGACAAAGACTTAGAAGACGTCAACCAGATTTTTATGCCGATTTTCAATAAAGAAGATGCTTTTTTAATTGAATATGCTAAAAAGTTAATCAATAATAATGGTTCTCAGATTACAGTTTTAGATGCAAGCGGTGAAATGAAAAGCACCCGTGATATTCAGGAAACCATTCGTTCGATAGAGCAAATCGCTCCAAATCACATCATGATCATGCACGACCGAACAATCAAAAAAGAGTTTTTAGAAAGTCAGAATCTGATGATCATCAGTTTAGACAGTTGGAAAAAACTGATTGAATCACAAAGCATATGGTTGAATAATACGCCCTCAGTTCTGATTTTGAAACCATAGAGGGGGGTAAATTCCAATCTTTTTAAATTCCAAATTCCAATTTTGTTGGGTTTGGATTTTTTTTGTTTTTCCCTCCCGTAGAGATGCACAGCAGTGCATCTAACTCAATGCCCGAATGTTTAATTTTATAAAATAGAGGGGGGATGAAATTCCAATCTTTTTAAATTCCAAATTCCAATTTTGTTGGGGTTTGGATTTTTTTTTGTTTTTCCCTTCCGTAGAGATGCACAGCAGTGCATCTAACTCAATGGACCTATATTTAATTTTATAAAATACAGGGGTTAAATTCCAATCTTTTTAAATTCCAAATTCCAATTTTGTTGGAGTTTGGGATTTTTTTGTTTGTGTGATGATTGATTTTAGTGATAAAGAATCAAATCCAGAAGATACAAGGAAGCCAAATAGAGAAATCATTTTAATCTGTGAAATCTGTGGCATAAAAACAAAAGCCGCAGATTTAGGGATCAAGTGTTAGTTAAACATTAAAAGGGGCAATTTAGTTTATCTAAAAAAGACACCCCATTTGTCCTTTCGACAAAGGAGAAATCTCCGCAAGTAACTCCGTAAAGATAAGCTCAGTAAACGCAGATGTATTCACATTTCACAAATTTCAGAATCATAAAAAGCATTCCATTGGAATTTGGAATTTTAAAGGATTGGAATTTTAAAATTTTTTAGATCCCCAAATCCAATACATAAGATATTTTAACCGCAATATTATTTTCAAATCGCGGCAGTTGATTTGGCCCATATCTATAGAAACCTCCTAAACCGATGCCTTTATAGATTTTGTTTAATTCGATTCCGGATTCAAAGAAACCTTTGTCAAGTGTTTTATAAGCAGGACCGACATGTTGTTGTGGGTTTTCCATATTTCCCCAAGCCATTCGGGTAACCAGTACCAATGAAGGGCGAACTTTTCTGAGGATTCGGATTCGGTCAAAACCATGTTTAATTTGAAACATTACATATTGACTGGAGAAAAACTCATTAAAATACATGGTCTCAAAACTGTTTCTGCCGGCAAAAGTAATACGTTGAACAATTGTTTCTTTGGTCAGGTTATTCGGAGCCGTATTGTATAGGTGGGTAATGGGCACATCGCCAAAAGCATATCCCCCTTGTAGTAGTACACCAGTTTTCTGACTGTTTAAATATTTTTTTTCATATTCAGCTTTGAAATCGATTTTGCCAAATTTAAAATCATTTTCAAATACATCTGGAAGCGATTGGGTATATTGAAAAGTAAACTTTGGAAACCTTTTATCCGCTTCGGTTCTTCCGGTTGGGGTTTGCATGAAATCACTAAACGGCGACCAGGCAATAGAAAGCATTGCTGTAGTCATGATATAACTTGAATACAGTTTTCCATGCAGATTAAAAAGATAATCAAATTTAGGTTCGATGTGATTTCGAGATAATTCCAGAACAGCCTCCGTTTTCGGAATGATCTTAGTCTGAATATTACCCCTCCAGCCTACATACTGATAGAAAGTACTAATGTTTATTGGACGTGGATCATAAATTTTAAAAACGCGTTTGTCGACTGCAAAAACGGTACTCGCAATTTCCCGAACATCATCCGAGTAATACCCATTTAGCCATGTATTGGTGTTTTTATCGAGTAAAAAGCCGGAGCCGATGCTGTATTTCGTTGTGCCGTCTTTTGTTCCATAAGCGGCATATCCTTCAATTCGGAAATTTTTAGAAAAACGGTCATTCGTAATTCCGCCAAGACCCAGACGAAAACCTTCGTAATTATTGTAGCTGATTAGTTTTTTTAGGTCAAAATCAATTGGGCCCACCGGAATGTAACCGTTGATGATTTTTCGACCAAGGCCCAAACGTTTTTCAATTCTTTTTTTGATGGAAATGCTGTCCAGCAATAAATAGGTTTTTTGACTTTTCAGATCAAGTGTTTCTTTGCGATATTCGTTCCAGAAAGCTTCCGGTTTTTTGCTGGCATCCTCTTTAATTTCGATATAAAGTGCCGGGTTTTTTATGACCGGATTAGTGTTGTAGTGAATATCAAAATTATTACTCTCAGAAAGTAAATAGGTGAAGTCGGACGCTGCTTTTTTTCTCGGTTCAAAGTTTTCTCCGGTATCTGCATCAAATTGAATGGTTCCTCCCAGAATTTTAATATCCTCGTCGTTTTTTCCTTTTACAATTTTGAATGTGGTACGGCTTTGAAACCATATTTTTTCACTTGGAACATATTCAAACTCATGGATTCCGCTAATGTCCAAAACACCTTTTATACGCATTACAGCTTTGGCGATAGCAAAATTTTCTGCGTCTATGTATAAAACACCTTCCAAGCCAGATGCATTTCTTTTTTGCTTGTTTTTGTAATGGATCATGTAGGTTTCACGCCCCTGTACTGTCACCGTGTCAAGCAGCTTGTACGTGTAATCTTTAAGTGCATTGTTTGAAATTGGGCTCTCATATTTCGTTTCCAGCAATTCGTATTTCGGATCATAAATAGAAATAGATTGCAGACTGAAAGCGATAATTTCGTACACAGGCTGTTTGAAACCCGCCATTTTTGTACCTAATACGGTTTCTTTAAGCCTTTTACTCCCAAATTGATATTGTGATATTTTTTCTGTTTGAAATAAATGTTGTTTACTTATTATTTCTTTGAATTTATAATCGGAAGAATCAATATTGATTTTCTTTTTCTTTAAATCTTTATAAGTTGCCGAAGAGTCAATGCGTCCGTCGATAGAATCAGGATTGGCAGTGACGATAAGTTTGTTGTAAGTTTTGTACTCAAAACTACTCAGCTTTTTCTGTGGATTGTTGCTGTTTTTATTGGAAATGACCTTTCTTAAAATGCTCAGCGCCGGGTTTTCATTTGAAATAACAACCTCTTTTAAATCATCCGTTTTCTGAGAAAGTGAAACAGAGTAGAATTTTTTGTTGTTTGTTAGGGTAATGTTTTTGGTTTCGAAACCAATATAGGAAACCGTAAAAAATCCGGTTTCAGAGGAAACCGTAAAAGAAAATTTGCCATCAACATCTGTAATGGTGTTATTGTGGTCTGCTGTTTTAATGCTGGCAAAGGGAAGCGGTTTGTTGCCGGAGTCCGTAACAATTCCGTTTATTTGAAATTGCGCCTGAATGGTAAGCGTAAAAAACAAAGTCAATAAACAAAATAGCTTCATACAGAGGATTATGGTTTCAGAAACGAAAATATTTAATTTTCAATAGGTAAAAATAAGAATAAAAAAATCCGTCTGGTTAAATATACCAGACGGATTTTGTTTTGTATCGAATAAAATTAAACTTTCATGATCTCAGCTTCTTTCGCAGCCAATAATTCATCAATTTTTTTAATATAAGTATTCGTTAAATTCTGAACTTCTTCTTCAGCAGATTTACAAACATCTTCAGAAGTTCCTTCTTTTTCTAGTTTTTTAATATCAGTATTGGAGTCTTTACGTACGTTACGAACACCAATTTTTGCATCTTCTGCTTCAGATTTTGCTTGTTTAGCAAGGTCTTTACGACGCTCTTCTGTTAAAGGTGGTACACTGATAATGATTACGTCTCCGTTGTTCATTGGGTTGAAACCAATATTAGCAACCATAATTGCTTTTTCAATTACAGACAACATGTTTTTTTCAAAAGGTTGTAAGGTAATTGTTCTCGCATCAGGAACACTAATCTTTGACACTTGCGAAAGTGGTGTTGCAGATCCGTAATAGTCTACAAAAACACTTCCAAGCATTGCCGGTGAAGCTTTTCCTGCGCGAATGTTAAGAAATTCTTTCTCTAAATGCGCTATCGAACCATTCATTGATTCTTCAGTACTATCTAATATAAATTCTATTTCTTCAGTCATTGTTTTTTTAGTTTTCAGTTTTCAATCCTCATTTTCAGTTCAAGCAGTCTGCGACTGTAAACTGTCACTGAAGACTTATATATTAACTACAGTTCCTATGTTTTCGCCTTCGCAGATTTTTAATAAATTTCCAATTTTGTTCATATCAAAAACAACGATTGGCAATTTGTTTTCCTGGCTTAATGTAAAAGCAGTTGTGTCCATTACATTTAATCCTTTTTTCAATACATCATCAAAAGAGATGTAATCAAATTTTACTGCCGATGCATTTTTTTCAGGATCAGAATCGTAAACACCATCAACACGGGTTCCTTTTAGGATCACATCAGCATTGATTTCGATTCCTCTTAAAACAGCAGCTGTATCAGTAGTGAAATAAGGATTACCGGTTCCAGCACCAAAAATTACAATTCTTCCTTTTTCAAGGTGACGATCTGCTCTTCTTTTGATGTAAGGCTCTGCAATAGATTCCATTTTCAAAGCAGTCTGTAAGCGCGTTTTCATTCCTTTATCTTCAAGAGCACCTTGTAATGCCATTCCGTTAATTACGGTTGCAAGCATTCCCATATAATCGCCTTGTACGCGATCCATACCGGCACTTGCTCCTGCAACGCCTCTAAAAATATTTCCTCCTCCAATAACAATAGCAATTTCTACTCCTTTAGTGTGAATTTGCTTAATTTCCTCAGCATACTCGGCCAGTCTTTTTGGGTCAATTCCGTATTGTAAATCACCCATTAAGGCTTCACCGCTTAGTTTTAGAAGAATCCTTTTATATTTCATGTGTGTCTTGCGTTAATTTGTGCAAATATAGACATATTCTGATTTTTAGAAATAGTGTTTTAAAAATAATTTCGGATTGTATACTTTGCTCTTTTAAGAGGAGTCCGGTTTTATTTCTTTTGAATGTGATAAAAATCAATTCAAGGTCTTTTTAAAAATCGTATTTTTATGGTATTCTAAACAAATTAAGTATGAAAAGTATTGTAGCCAAAGCATTATTCAATAGTCACTCTTATTATGAATATCGAAAACTTGTTACCGATTTATTATCCGACGGAAAATCAACAGGCGATGAACAATCTGAAAGTTTAACGCATTACACAAGTCTCAATGAAGCCCGAATGAACCGATTGGAGAAAACAATAAAAATTTCGGAAGAAACAATCGAAAAACTTCAAAAACTGGAGAATCATTATATCTGGCTCGTAATTTCGGAAGGCTGGTGCGGTGATGCAGCTCAAATACTTCCTATACTAAATAAGATGGCCTCATCATCAGATAAAAAAGTTGATCTGCGAATTGTTTTACGTGATGAAAATGATGAATTAATGAGTCATTATTTAACAAACGGAGGAAGGGCAATACCCAAAGTCATTGTGATTTGTAAAGAAGCCGGAATTGTCCGTACCGATTGGGGTCCAAGACCCAAAGGAGCCACAGAATTAATGGCAAACTATAAAAAAGAATTTGGTGTAATTGATGAAAAAATCAAAACCGATTTGCAGTTGTGGTATCTGGCAGACAAAGGACTTTCTGTTCAGGAAGAATTACTGGAGATTATGGAGAATATCAAATACGATCGCCTGTAATTTTGGGCTGTGATGCCCTTAATTTACTGCTAATTGGTTGATGTTAAATAGGCTAAAGATTTAAAATGTATTAAAATGTTTTTTTTATTTTAATACATTTTGTATCTTGCTTGAGGAATCCCAATTCTATTATTTACTTTTTATTTGCTCTTTTTATTGGTGTTTTTATTATTTAACAACTAAAAAATACCACCATTATGAAAAAGTTATTCGAAAGGTTTTATGATTTTATTTCAGGTTTTTTGTTTGGAAGTGAAAAAGCGACTCACTACTAGTCCAAAACAACAGCGGGGATAAAAATAGCACTATTCTAATTTAAGGGTAGGCACATTACTATTGTCTTTTGTAATGTGCTTGATGTCTTATTTTTGTTCCAGAGTTTCTTCAAACAAAGTGATGTCGATGGCGTTTTTTACATCGTAGTCACCAATTTTAGTTCGGCGTAAAACAGTTAGGTGTGAACCCGAATTCATTGCTTTTCCAAAATCAAAAGCCAGGGAGCGAATGTAAGTTCCTTTACTGCAAACTACTCTAAAATCAATTTCCGGTAATGCAATTCGCGTGATTTCAAACTCGTGAATCGTTGTTTTTCTACTTGCGATTTCAACAGTTTCTCCCGCACGCGCATGTTCGTACAAACGAACACCGTCTTTTTTAATGGCAGAAAAAATAGGCGGTTTTTGATCAATTTCACCTAAAAATTGTTTTACCGTTTCATGAATCAGCGTTTCATCGATATGCTCGGTTGGAAAGGTCTGATCGATTTCGGTTTCTAAATCGTAAGATGGAGTAGTGGCTCCAATATAAAAAGTTCCCGTATATTCTTTGGCCTGACCTTGCAATTCAGAAATGCTTTTGGTGAATTTTCCGGTGCAGATCAATAAGAGTCCTGTTGCTAAAGGATCTAATGTCCCTGCATGACCGATCTTGAACTTTTTTGGAAGTCCGACTTTGTTGATTAAAAGGTATTTTAATTTATTGACTGCTTGAAACGAACTCCATTTTAAAGGTTTGTCGATCAATAAAACCTGTCCGTTTAAATATTCTTCAGGAGTCATTATATAATGGTAAGCGGGTGAATGAAAAAGTGAATGGCCAATAAAATGATTCCGGCAATTATTCGATAAATACCAAATACTTTGAAACCGTTTTTAGTAAGGAAACCAATGAAAGTTTTAATGGCTAAAAGTGCTACAATGAAAGCTACAATGTTTCCAATAATTAACAAGTTAATCTGGTCGTGAGATAATACAAATCCGTCTTTGTAATAGTCGTAACATTTCTTTACCGTTGCGCCTAACATGGTTGGTACAGCAAGGAAAAACGAAAATTCGGCTGCGGTAGTACGACTTAGTTTTTGCGACATTCCGCCTACAATACTGGCACCACTTCTGGAAACTCCGGGGATCATGGCAATACATTGAAAAAGGCCTATTTTGAAAGCCTGTAAATAGGTAATTTCCTGAGAAGCTTCAGTTGCATTTGGCTGATTGAACCATTGGTCAACTTTTAGTAAAATAAGTCCCCCAATCAAAAGAGATATGGCAACTGTAACCGGGTTTTCTAGCAATCCGTCTATAAAATCACTTAACAATAATCCTAAAACGACTGCTGGAATAAAAGCCACTAAAAGTTTAAAGTAAAAGTCAAGTGTCTGAAAGAAACGTTTGAAATATAAAACGACAACCGAAAGGATGGCGCCTAATTGAATAACTATTGTAAAGAGTTTAGTGAAATCGTCATGGGCAATTCCAAAAAAAGAAGAGGCAATAATCATGTGACCAGTTGAAGAAACAGGTAAAAATTCTGTAATTCCTTCAATAATGGCAAGGATAATAGCTTGTAATGTGTTCATTAAAAGTTTAGATTTTAGATTTTAGATTTTAGATCGGTTGCCTTTATTAAATGCAAGGAAGCGGAATGAAAATCTATAAAATGCTATTGTTTTGATTTTTTAAAAATCGAGTAAATCGTGATTCCAAACCCTATTAAAACAGTTGTTGGAGCTAATCGGATGCGTCTGAAGTTAAAAATGTCTTCGTTAAAAACATTCGGATTATCACTACCACCACCGGACATTAAGATAAAACCCAATGCAATTACCGCAATTCCGATCAAAAGGATTTTGTAGTTGATGCCTTCAAAAAGGAATTCTTGTTTTTGTTCTGTTGTATTATTTTTCATTTCTGTTAAGTTCGATTATAAAGTGACTGAAAACTGCGACTGTGACTGTTTTTATAAGTTAATAAAGGTCGTCAGTTCTTAAATTCAGAAAACGTTGTGTGGCAAAGTGTGTGCTTACCCAGGTGATTAAAACTCCCAATCCGAAAACAATAAGTAAGATCAAACCGGTTACCAGTTTATCGTCTAAAATTCCTAGTCCCGGGAAATTGGTTTCTACATAAACTAAAAGCGCAATCAAGGCAATAATCGCCAGACCAGCGCCCAACATACCCAGTTTTACACTACGCATTACAAATGGTTTACGGATAAATGATTTTGTTGCACCAACCATTTGCATGGTTTTAATGATAAAACGATTAGAATGTATCGATAAACGAAGGGAACTATTGATTAGTAAAACCGCAATTACAGTCAGGAATCCGCTGATAATCAAAATCCACATACTCACTTTTTTGATGTTGTCATTAACCAGATTGACCAATTGTTTGTCATAAACGATATCAGAGATCATGGTGTTTTTACGCAGATGACTTTCAATTCTCTGAATGCTGTCTCTTTCAACATAATCCGCTTTGAAGTGAATGTCGTAAGAATTTAATAATGGATTTTCTCCCAAAAAGGTCAGGAAATCTTCACCAATTATATCAGTATGCTCTTTAGCCGCTTTTTCTTTAGTTACATAAACGTATGATTTTGCAAAAGGAGCTCTTTTTAGTTCGGTATTAAAGGCTTTTATAACACTGTCATTCGCTTCGTTTTTAAAGAAAACAGTCATGGCGATTTTTTCTTTAAAATCGTCTGCCAGTTTTTTAGAATTAACGATGAACAATCCCAATACTCCCAAAAGGAATAGTACCAGAAAGACACTTAATACAACCGAAAAATAAGAGGAAATTAACCTGCGCTTTTGAAATTTATCAAAGTTAGAACTCATAGTTTGCTTAAATTATGTGGTAAAAATAATAAACAATTTCTTTATTTAAAGTTAATAACGATCAAAGTTTTAACTTTTGTACAATATAAGCAATTTTAGTGTTGCATTTTGTCGGAATAAGAATGAAGAAATTGAAATTTAACGTATTTGGGGTTATTTCGCTAAATTTATTTAACACATAGAGACATAGATTTAGGATCTGCTATTTGAGATGTTTCAAGGAAATCATAATTTTTTCATGTAGTCATAAGGCTTGTTAAAATTTCATCGGAAAGAATTTTAAATCCGTTTTAATCCGCGTCTTCGTGATAACGAATCTGTTTAATCCGTGTGTGAAATTAAGTTGCAAGGTCTGTGTGTAAAGATTATGCAGAATTGGACGCGGATTATGCGGATTTGCAAGGGCAAAAAACGCTGATAAAAACGGATTTTTTTTATATTGATAAGCAATAGTGATCGATTAAGATGGTGTGGTTTTATTTTTACGTTTAAGAATTTAGTTTGGTTTTTTCTTTTTGGAATCAGAAATTTAAACAAGCTCTGATGTGATTTATTTGGAGTGAAACGTCTTTTTTAAGCTTTGTTAGCTATGCTTCTATGTGTTAAAATTAATTGCACCCATTGAGTTAATTGTTTTATGTATTAAAATACTTTTGTTACAATCTGTAATAAATGTAAATTTGCGATCTTATTACATAATGCATTAAAACTTAGCAACTCAGTTACTCAGTAACTCAGCAACTCACAAAATGAAATACAATCCGAACGAAATAGAAGCCAAGTGGCAAAAATATTGGGCCGATAATCAAACTTTTGCAGCCGTAAATAATTCTGACAAACCAAAACACTACGTATTAGATATGTTTCCATATCCATCCGGTGCTGGATTACATGTTGGACATCCACTCGGATATATTGCTTCAGACGTGTATTCGCGTTTCAAAAGACATCAGGGCTTTAATGTTTTGCACCCGATGGGTTACGACAGTTTCGGATTGCCGGCAGAACAATATGCCATTCAAACCGGGCAACGTCCCGAAGATACGACCCGTGTAAATATTGACGGTGGAGTAGATAAAGAAGGAAAAGAAATTGCCGGATACAGAAAACAATTGGATAAAATTGGATTTTCATTTGACTGGGCGAGAGAAGTTCGTACATCAAATCCGGATTATTACAAACATACACAGTGGATTTTTATTCAGTTGTTTAATTCGTGGTACAATAAAGAATCTGATAAAGCCGAAGATATTTCAACTTTAGTTTCTGTTTTTGAAAAAGAAGGAAATACAAACGTAAATGCCGTTTCAGATGATAATATTGCTCCTTTTTCGTCAAGCGAATGGAATTCGTATTCAGAAGATCAGAAAGAAAAAATAATATTACAATACAGATTGACGTATTTGGCAGAAACGGAAGTGAACTGGTGTCCCGGTTTAGGAACGGTTTTGGCAAATGATGAAATTATAAACGGGGTTTCGGAACGTGGGGGTTACCCTGTTATCCGTAAAAAAATGACCCAATGGAGCATGCGTATTTCTGCTTATGCAGAGCGTTTGTTACAAGGCCTAAATGATATTGACTGGAGCGAAAGCATCAAAGAAAGCCAACGCAACTGGATTGGAAAATCTGTTGGTGCGATGGTTAAGTTTCAAGTTTCAAGTTCCAACTCTCAAGAGGTGGAAACTTCAAACGTGAAACCTGAAACAAAATTTATCGAAGTATTTACCACACGTCCTGATACTATTTTTGGAGTTACGTTTATGACTTTGGCTCCGGAGCATCCTTTGGTAGCTGAAATTACAACTCCGGAACAAAAAGCGGCTATTGAGGGGTATATCGAGAGAACAGCAAAACGTTCGGAGCGTGAACGTATGGCTGATGTTAAGACTATTTCAGGAGTGTTTACCGGAGCTTATGCAGAACATCCTTTTACAAAAGAGCCAATTCCGGTTTGGATTGGGGATTATGTTTTGGCGGGTTATGGTACCGGTGCTGTAATGGCGGTTCCTTGTGGAGACGAGAGAGATTATGCTTTTGCAAATTTCTTTAAAGGTCAAAACGGAATGCCGGAAATCAAAAATATTTTCGCGAATGTTGATGTTTCTGAGGCCGCTTACGGTTCAAAAGATAATGTTGAAATCGCTAATTCTGATTTTCTTAATGGATTAAATTATAAAGCAGCTACTCAAAAGGCAATTGCTGAATTAGAGAAAATTGAACAAGGAACAGGGAAAACCAATTACCGTTTGCGTGATGCCGTATTTTCACGTCAGCGTTATTGGGGAGAGCCTTTTCCGGTATATTATGTAAACGGTCTTCCGAAAATGATTGACGCACAACATTTGCCAATTATTTTGCCGGAAGTAGAGAAATATTTACCAACCGAAGACGGTTTGCCTCCTTTAGGAAACGCAGCAGTTTGGGCTTGGGATACCAAGGAGAATAAAGTTGTGGATACTGATTTAGTAGATCATGCAACGATTTTTCCTTTAGAGTTAAACACGATGCCGGGTTGGGCTGGAAGTTCATGGTATTGGATGCGTTATATGGATGCACACAACGAAACCGAATTTGCAAGCAAAGAAGCTTTAGCATACTGGGAAAGTGTTGATTTGTATATTGGTGGAAGCGAACACGCAACCGGACATTTACTATATTCTCGTTTCTGGAATAAATTCTTAAAAGACAAAGGATTCGCTCCAACCGAAGAACCATTCAAAAAACTGATCAATCAGGGAATGATTTTGGGGACTAGTGCTTTTGTTTATAGAGTTGAAGGAACAAATAGCTTTGTGTCTAAGAATAAAATTGGAGATCAGAGCGTACAACCAATTCATGCTGATGTTTCAATGGTAAATTCATCTGATGAACTAGATATTGAAAGATTCAAAGCCTGGAGAGAGGATTATGCTGATGCTGAGTTTATTTTAGACGATAACGGAAAATACATTGTAGGCCGCGAGGTTGAAAAAATGTCAAAATCGAAATACAATGTAGTAACACCGGATGATATTTGTAATGAGTACGGAGCAGATACATTGCGTTTGTACGAAATGTTTTTAGGTCCATTAGAGCAGGCAAAACCTTGGAATACCGCTGGTATCTCAGGAGTTTTTGGATTCCTTAAAAAATTATGTCGTTTGTATTTTGATGACAACGGTTTGATTATAACGAATGAAGAACCAACAAAAGACAATCTAAAATCATTGCACAAAACAATCAAAAAAGTAGCAGAGGATATCGAGAATTTCTCTTTTAATACTTCCGTTTCTCAGTTTATGATTTGTGTGAATGAATTGTCGACTCAAAATTGCCATTCACGTGCTATTCTAGAGCCATTGGCAATTGTAGTTTCTTCTTATGCACCGCATATTGCAGAAGAACTTTGGAGTTTGTTAGGACATACGACTTCGATTTCGACAGTTGCTTTCCCTGTTTTCGAACCAAAATATTTGGTAGAAAGTAGTAAAGAATATCCGGTTTCATTTAATGGAAAAATGCGTTTCACGATCGAGTTACCGCTGGATTTAACAGCAGCACAAATCGAAGAAATCATTATGAAAGACGAAAGAACACAACGTCAGTTAGAAGGAAGAACTCCGAATAAAGTAATTATTGTTCCCGGGAAGATCATTAATTTGGTCGGATAAAGGGAGTAAATTCCAATATTTTAAATTCCAAATTCCAATTCTGTTGGGATTTGGAATTTTTTTTGCCACGAATTACACGAATTTTCACAAATCGATTCGTGGTTATTCGTGTAATTCGCGGCGAAATTTTTTCACCGCAAATTTTCAAAAAAAACAATCCGTGGAAATCCGTGCAGTTCGTGTTGAAATTTAATCATACGGTATTGACGTGCCTCCGTAGAGACGCACTGCTGTGCGTCTCTACCATTGTGCGTCTCTACTGCTGTGCGTCTCTACTTTTTTATGTTACAAATTTCACGAATGATCACAAATCAATTCGTGGAGATTCGTGTAATTCGCGGCGAAATTTTTTTTCACCACAAATTTTCAAAAAACAATCCGTGCAAATCCGTGTAATCCGTGTTAAAATTTACCCGCACCGCAGAGACGCACAATGGCAGAGACGCACAATGGTAGAGACGCACAGCAGTGCGTCTCTACGATGTCGTCAAAAATTGGAATTTGGAATTTAAAAAATTGAATTTTAATTTTATTTTATAAAATTTGTAACATTTTGATTTTTCCCGTATCCAAAAGGCGAATTTGATTCATTAACAATTTAAAAAACTATTAAAAATGAAAAAGTATATCATCCTGGTTATCGCATTATTATTTTCTGCAGTATGTTTAAATGTGTTTGCACAAACAAAATCATATCCTTTTGAGGTTGTTAAATCGGGAAAAGGAAAACAGGCTATTTTATTTATTCCGGGTTTTGCTTCTTCGGGAGAAGTATGGAATGATACAAAAGCTAATTTCGAAAAGAATTTTACATGTTATACGCTTACCATGGCGGGATTCGCAGGTGTACAACCACAGTCCAATGCTTCTTTTAAGAATTGGGAAGATGCTATAATGGGTTATATAAAAGACAATAAAATCGAGAAACCGATTATAATTGGTCACAGCATGGGCGGAGGATTAGCTTTAGCAATTGCTGCAGATTATCCCGATCTGGCTGACAGAATAGTTGTTGTTGATGCCGTTCCTTGCCTCGCGGCTTTGATGGATGCCTCTTTTAAGCCAAAAGTAAATAACGATTGTAAGCCAATTGTGGATCAAATGACCAGCATGACCGATGAACAATTTTTGGAAAATCAAAAGAAATATTTGGTAAGACTGACGGAAGATGCTTCTAAGCATGACTTGTTGTTAGGTTGGAGTGCGAAATCGGACAGAAAGACTTTTGCTGAGATGTATTGTGATTTTTCGAACACAGATTTAAGAGATAAGATTGCTACTGTAAAATGTCCTGCATTGATTTTATTAGAGTCTTATTTTGCAAATATAAAACCGGCTATCGAAGCGCAGTATAAAAATCTTAAAACCGCTAATCTTCAATATGCGTCTAAAGGATTGCATTTTATTATGTATGATGACAAAGAATTTTATTTCAAACATTTAAACAACTTTATAAAAGTTAAATAATGGAGTTTGAAAGCATTTATAAAATGTATTGGGACAGAATCTTCCGGCTTTGCATGGGTTTTGTCAATGATTATGATGTTGCACAAGATTTGGCTCAGGAGACTTTTATTATAGTCTGGCAGAAATTAGATACGTTCAGGAATGAATCAGGTATTGGGACCTGGATTTTTAGAATTGCGTCTAATAATTGTTTAAGGCAGATCGAAAAGCAAAAACGTTTTCCTAAATCGGAATTGCCTTCTGATCTCACAGAGGAAAAACAGTATTCCATAGAACCGCGGATCCAGTTTCTGTATAAGTGTATTGCTGAATTACCGGAAGCAGAGCGGATCATTATTTCTTTAGAATTGGAGGATGTAAAACAAGCTGAAATCGCTAAAATTGTCGGACTTTCTGAAGCTAATACAAGAGTTAAAATTCACAGAATAAAAGAAAAACTGACTCAAAAATTCAAACAAAATGGACAATAAGATAGATTTTAAAGATTTATGGAACAAACAGTCCGTAAGTCCACCCGATATAAAAGATTTGTTGGTTAAGTTAAGTCGTTTCAAACAGTCGAGTTTGAGGAAATTAATGCTAACCAATGCGCTGCTTTTGGCTACCTGCATATTTATTGTTTTTATCTGGTACCGCTTCAAACCCGAATTTGTTTCGACCAAAATCGGAATTGTTTTGTGTGTTGTTGCAATGGTCGTTTATTTGGCGGTTTACAATAGATTATTTGGTGCTTATAAGAAAATTGACGGCACGAAAAGCAATACAGAATATTTGCAAAAATTAATTGAAATAAAAACGAAACAGAAATTCCTGCAATCCACTATGTTGAGTTTGTACTTTGTAATGCTGGGAGCGGGGTTGTGTTTGTATATGTTTGAATATACGTCAAGAATGACTGCATTCTGGGCTGTTTTTACTTATGCAATGCTGTTGCTGTGGTTTGGTTTTGTTTGGCTTTATCTGCGTCCAAAACAAATCAAAAAAGAGAATGCAAAAATCAATGCGCTGATTGAAAAATTTGAAACCATAAATAAGCAATTGACTACTGATTTTTGATTATCGATGCTTTCTGAAACCTCTTGGCATTTTGTTAAAGTGGTTCGCAATTTGCAGTTTGTTTTGTAACTTTAAAATTCAAACTAAAAAACGAAAGACATGGGGTACGGATATATTATAATTGCAGGAGTCATAATGTTGCTTAGCTGGATGGTAAGCTCAAAGCTGAAAAGTAAATTTGAGCTTTATTCAAGACTACAATTAAGAAACGGAATGAGTGGCGCTGAAATTGCTGAAAAAATGCTAGCCGATAACGGTATAACTGACGTACGTGTTATTTCGACACCCGGACAGTTAACCGATCATTATAATCCGTCGGATAAAACGGTAAATTTAAGCGAAGCAGTATATAGTCATCGCAATGCTGCTGCAGCTGCGGTCGCTGCGCACGAATGCGGTCACGCAGTACAACACGCTATCGGTTATCAAATGTTGACGATGCGTTCCACATTAGTCCCGATTGTTAATGTAGCATCCAGTTATATGCAATGGATTTTGCTAGCGGGGATATTGATGATTAATATTTTTCCACAATTATTGCTTATCGGGATTATCGTATTTGCATCAACAACTTTATTTGCTATCGTTACTTTGCCTGTAGAATATGACGCAAGCAATCGAGCGCTGGCTTGGTTAGAGAATAAACATATGCTGACACAAGAAGAGCAGGCGGGAGCAAAAGATGCCTTAAAATGGGCTGCACGAACTTATGTAGTAGCAGCGCTCGGTTCAATTGCAACGTTGCTGTACTATATCTCTATTTATTCCGGAAGTAACAGAAGGGATTAAATTTTAAAAAATAAATTCCAAATTCTAAAATCCCAAATTCCAATTAAAAAAACAACCCGACAGGTTTTTAAAACCTGTCGGGTTTAATTCATCCCAACAAATTTGGAATTTAGAATTTAACCTCAAAGTTGTATTTGTCGGTCAATTTGTTGGTCTAAGGATATAAAGGTTTCTGTTCTAGAAACGCCTTCGATAGCTTGAATTTTAGTGTTTAAAAGCTGCATTAAATGTTCGTTATCACGACAAATGATTTTTATTAATACGGACCAGTTTCCGGTTGTGTAGTGGCATTCCAAAACTTCGGGGATTTTTTTTAGATCTTTTACAGCTTCAGAATTTCGAGAGGCTTTGTCCAGATATACACCTACAAAAGCCATAGTGTTGTAGCCCAATACTTTTGGATTTACAATAAATTTTGATCCCGAAATGACACCCGATTGCTCCAGTTTTTTCAAACGCTGATGGATTGCGGCTCCCGAAATGCCTATTTTATTGGCGATTTGTAAAATGGGTTTTCGCGCATCATCCATTAAATAACGAAGGATTTCTTTATCGATACCATCAATTTCAATTAAGAGGGAGTTGATTTTCATAATTTACAATTTGAAACTATAATTAGTGTTTTGGGTTTTGAATAGAAACCAAATGTAGTTAAAATGCTGTAAAAAAGAAAATTCCAAATCCCAACGATTAAGTTGGAATTTGGAATTTTTATATTGTATATTTTAAAAGGTTATTTTCCTTTGTTTGCTTCGTTGATGTATTTTTCTAAAGCCATTGTCATAGAAGGAGTTTCAGGAGTTGGAGCAAGAATATCAATTCTTAAACCATAATCTAAAGCTTCTTTTTGAGTGGTGCTTCCAAAAACAGCAATTCGGGTTTCGTTTTGTTTAAAATCAGGGAAGTTTTTAAACAAAGATTTGATTCCTGTTGGGCTAAAAAAGGCTAAGACATCATAATAAACGTCTGCTAAATCAGATAAGTCGCTCATTACGGTTCTGTAAAAAATGGCTTGAGTCCAGTCTACTTTTAAATTGTTTAAAGTAACGGGTGCATCTGCATTTAATTGGTCAGAAGCCGGAAGTAAGAACTTTTCGTCTTTGTACTTTTTAATTAATGGAGATAAATCTGCAAAATCTTTTGCGCCTACATAAATTTTACGTTTTCTGTACACTACATATTTTTGTAAGTAAAACGCAACTGCTTCAGACTGGCAAAAATATTTCAGTCCTTCAGGTACTTTATAACGCATTTCATCGGCTACTCTGAAAAAATGATCTACGGCATTTCTGCTTGTCAAAATAATCGCAGTATAATGATTAAGATCGATTTTTTGTAATCGAATCTCTTTTGCGCTAACCCCTTCCACATGAATAAATGGTCTGAAATCAATTTTTATTTTGTGTTTTTGTTGGAGCTCAAAGTACGGAGAATTCTCCACTTTAGGTTCAGGCTGTGACACCAAAATTGTTTTCACTTTCATATTATAAACTTTTACTAAGCCGCCTCTTTTGTAATCCAATAATAGATGAAATAATAAGGGGCTATTTCAAGAGCGCAAAGATATAAAATAAAATAAAATAACTTGCTGATTATTATATTTTGATGCGTTTTAATCGAAATAAAATAGGAGAATAGACTTATACACAGTGAAACACCGATGATTGCTAGTGGTACACTTTTCGGAATGTTGTCATAATAAAACAAAACCGCATTAAAAGGAAGGATTAAAACACCAATATACGTACGGTATGTTGCTTTTTGTAAGTTAAGAAGGTCTATAAAATCTTCAATATTGAATGAAGTAGCAACGATTTTTTCGATTAAATATTTTGCCAGAATAAAATATAATAAAAAAGTGGCGATTTGAATGAATAAAACCCAGTCCGTTTTTGAGGCATATCCAAAAGTATGCATCGTAAGCTGAATGAAAAAAGAAAATGAAATAATCTGCACAAAAAACAAACCAACAATAAAACTACCTTTCAGATTACTTGAATCCCGATAGATTTTGGCATATTTATCAGAGAAAATAAGCTTGCTGAATTCGCTAAATCGGGATTCATATGCTGATTTAGTAATGGCAACAAGAGCAAAAGCCAACACAAATAAAAGTGTCGCCCAGTCTTTGTTTTCGATAATTCGGGGATGAAGTTGTTCAATCATAACGTTGCAAAATTAGTAATTTTTTGTATCAATACTTTTATTATAAATTTATTGTGAATCAAATGGCATAAAAAGTTTACTTTTGCGGTGAAATTACCCAGAAAAATGAATGATTGTATTGTCATAATTCCCACTTATAACGAAATTGAAAACATAGAAAGTATAGTTAGAGCTGTACTTTCTCAACATAAACCTTTTCATCTTTTAATTATTGACGATAATTCGCCGGATTTTACTGCGAATAAAGTAATTGCACTGCAGGAAGAATATCCCGATAGATTGTTTTTAGAAAAAAGAGCCAAAAAATCAGGTTTAGGAACCGCTTATGTTCATGGTTTCAAATGGGCTTTAGAGCGCAAATATGAGTTTATATTTGAGATGGATGCCGATTTTTCTCATAATCCAAACGATCTCGAAAAGTTGTACGACGCCTGTCATTTTGGTGGTGCTGATTTAGCTATCGGATCACGATATGTAAAAGGTGTAAATGTCGTAAACTGGCCACTAAGCCGTGTTTTGATGTCTTACTTTGCTTCCGTGTATGTCAAATTTATTACCGGAATGAAAATTCATGATGCTACAGCAGGTTTTATCTGCTATAAAAGAGTAGTTTTAGAAAAGATAAAACTTGACAAAATTAAATTTGTTGGTTATGCTTTTCAAATCGAAATGAAATATCGAACGTATTGTGCTAAATTTGAAATTACCGAAGTTCCGATCATTTTTACGGATCGTACCAAAGGAGTTTCGAAAATGAGCAACGCCATTATAAAAGAAGCAATTCTGGGTGTAATAACACTTCGATTAAAAAAATTATTCAATACTTTATAAAGTCACGGTGATGAACAGAATTTTAATAAAGAACGCTAAAATTGTAAACGAAGGATCCATTTTTGAAGGTGATGTATTGATCGAAGACGACTTAATTGTTGAAATTTCAGACAGCATCAGTTTAAAATCATCGGATTGTAAAGTGATTGATGCCGAAGGAAGTTATTTGATTCCGGGTGCGATCGATGATCAGGTACATTTTAGAGAGCCAGGGTTAACACACAAAGGAGATATTGAGTCAGAATCCAGAGCCGCAGTTGCAGGAGGAATCACCTCTTTTATCGAGCAACCGAATACGGTGCCAAATGCTGTTACTCAGGAAATACTGGAAGATAAATATCAAATTGCTGCCGTAAAATCATATGCGAACTATTCGTTCATGATGGGAGCAACCAATGATAACCTGGAAGAAGTTTTAAAAACGAATCCAAAAAATGTTGCAGGAATAAAAATATTTTTAGGTTCTTCAACCGGAAATATGTTGGTGGATAATGAAGCCATTTTAGAGAGAATATTTTCAAGTACGTCAATGTTAATTGCGGTACACTGTGAAGATGAAACAACTATTCAAAACAATTTGGCCTTGTACAAAGAGCAGTATGGTGATGATATTCCGGTAACGGCGCATCATTTAATCAGAAGTGCTGAGGCTTGTTATATTTCGTCGTCTAAAGCTGTAGCTTTAGCAAAAAAGACAGGTGCCCGTTTGCATATTTTTCATCTTTCGACTGCTAAAGAAATGGAGTTGTTTACGAACAAAATCCCATTAGAAGATAAAAAAATAACGGCTGAGGTTTGTATACATCATCTGTGGTTTACAGATGAAGATTATAAAACAAAAGGTAATTTCATAAAATGGAATCCGGCTGTGAAAACGGCAGCGGACAGAAAAGTACTTTGGGAAGCTTTAAATGATGGTCGTATCGATGTAATTGCTACCGATCACGCTCCACATACAAAAGAAGAGAAAAAACAACCTTACCTAAATGCACCTTCTGGCGGCCCATTGGTTCAACATGCTGTTGTGGCTATGTTTGAGGCACATCACCAAGGGAAAATCTCTATCGAAAAGATCGTTGAAAAAATGTGTCATAATCCGGCTAAGATTTTCAAAATCGAAAAAAGAGGTTTTATAAAAGAAGGTTATTTTGCCGATTTAGTTATCGTGAATCCGAGTTTACCATGGAGTGTGAATGCGGACAATATTTTAGCAAAATGCGGCTGGTCTCCATTTGAAGGCTTTGTTTTCAGATCAAGAATCACACATACTTTTGTAAACGGAGAACTGGTTTACAATAACTTTAAGGTGAAAGACCTTCGCAATGGAAAAAGATTATTGTTTGACAGATAAAAAAGTATAGATGAAGAATTTTATAATACTAACATTGGTTTTGTTTCTTTCTGTGAGCTGCGAAAAAGAGTTGGTAAAACAACCCAAAGGGCTTATTGAGAAAGAAAAGATGCTTGATATTATGTATGATTTGTCTATTTTGGAAGCCGTAAAATACCAACATCCGTTATCCTTAGACTCGATTGATGCGAATCAAAAAAGGTTTGTTTTGCAGAAATATAAAGTAGATAGTCTGCAGTTTGCGCAAAGTAATATTTATTACGCAGCAGATTACGAAGGGTATAAAGATATGTTTGATGCAATTGCCAAGCGCTTGGAGAAAAATCAAAGAGCAGCAGATTCATTGGCTAAAATAGACGAGAAGAAAGCCATTAAGAAGAAAAAGCAGGAAGAAAAATTGAGAAAATTGAATCCTGAACTTAAAGAAGCAATACCAGCTAAAGCGAATATTGATTCGATAAAAACGGCGATGCATGCAAGAAGAATAAGGCAAACAAGATAGTTTTATAACTTAGAAACGTCTTTTACATATTGGTGTACATCCAGAAAAACCGTTCCCAGAGCGGTTTTTATTTTTTCATTACCATACAGATTTTTGGAATAAGAAGCTTTCACAGTGGCTTTAGTGATGCTTCTTTTTTGGAAAAACAAAGTTGAAAATATCCCGTCTGCTAGCCAGGCTATAGTTAACAATATTGGTTTCGCGTGGATATTCGGCCTTTTTACTTTTAAGCTGTCGGCTATAGTGTTGAGGATGTCTCGAAATACGATATTTTCTGCAATCAGAGTAAAACGCTCATTTTTGATACTGCTTTTCATTAATTCAAAAGCAATTTTTACTACATCATTTACAGTAATAAACCCGGTACTTCCAAGGGTATAAAAAGGGAGGCCTTTGGCAACTCTGGTGTAAAATTCAGCGCTTCCCTGCTCGTTTGTTTTTGTAGTTGGAATTGGCCCCAAAATTACTCCCGGATTTATAATGATCACTTCTAAGCCTTCCTGAAGTCCTCTCCAGACTTCCATTTCGGCACCATATTTAGAAATTGCATAATCGCTGTGTGGTTTCTCAGGATTCCATTCTGTTTCTTCGGTAATGGTGGTTTCATGAGCTGCCAGATCTCCTAAAGCGGCTATTGAACTCACAAAACAGAATTTTTTTATTTGTTTCGTAATAGAAAAATTAACCATATTGGCAGTTCCTTCAATATTGGTTTTTCGCAGTAAATCTTCGTCTTTTGGATCAAGCGAAATAAATGCGGCACAGTGGTAAACATATTCAATGCCAATAAAAGCAATCTCTAATGAAGGAATGTCAAGAATATCAGCCTCCAGCCATTCTATTTTCTCAAATAAATCGGCTTTTTTGTATAATTCAAAAACAGCTTTTGTTTTCTCAATTTTGTTTGGATTTCTATATATTGCTCGTACAGTTTCTCCATTTTCAATTAAATGAAGTGCTAAATGTGAGCCTACCAGACCTGTTCCTCCTGTTACTAATACCATTTTGTAAATATACTATTTTGGTTTAAAGGTGCAAAGTAGGGAAGGTGTGAAGTTTTTGTTTGTTTTGAAATTGGTAATCTTTGTTTTTATGCAAATGGTTAAAAAAAGGTGATGCAAATGAATTAAGAATTTTAATTCATTTGCATCACCTAGAGATCGAATGATTTTATTGCTTACTAAAAAATAGTATAGGCAAATATGAAATCTATTGCATTGTATTTTGCCGAATAAGAGTTGTAGTTTACAAGCTCTTTTTTTGTATTCAATCTTGCTTCTACAGTGAATTTGTTGCTGAAATTATAGCCTAATCCAAAAGCTAAATTACCACTTGAATTGCCTTCGAAACTGGTTATGTTATTTCCTGTTTTATTTGTGTACGTTATTTTGGTGTTGCTGCTTAAGTCAAATGAATAGGCTGCGCTAATGAATATTTTTGATTTTTCATTTAAGAACATATAGTGTCTCACACCAATCGGTACTTGTACAGCGTTATAGTCTATTTTTACATTGTATTGTATGTCTGGAAACGCCATAAAACCACTAGGAATAGTATAGTCATTTTCGCCCTGGTATTTTTGATAGACAGGATTGATGAAAACACTCCATTTGTTTTTATTATAAGGAAGTATGTATTCAGCCTCGGCACCAAATTTGAAAATCGTTTTGTTGTCAAATTCAGTATTTTGTTGCGAATTATCCTCATTGCTTAGTGATGACGAAACCATGCCTAGACCTGCTGTTACCTTAATCAAAAGCTGACCTTTGCTCGATTTTGCATTTTCTTTTTTCATAGCGTCAGGGCTGATGTTATTGTATTTCGAAAAATAAGTAACAAGATCTGCTTTTTTGTAGGTAAGATTTAAGATGCTTTTTTCGGTTGTCGCTGTAGTGGCAACATTTTTATAAAGCTGTTGTTTGTATTCATTATTTTCTGTTACTTTTTCAGCCCCTTCGTTTTGATCCGTCGTAAGGTATTTAACGTAGATTAGTTGTTCTGTAGGAACTGTTTTAGTAGCGTAAAAGTATCTGTTTGTATTGTCTTCTGTGTAGCTGTATAAAATTGCATCACCGGTTACAAGTATTTTCAAAAATAGAGTTTCTTCTTTCCAATCCGGATTTCTGTTTGTTGTCATTTTTCTTGGATCATCATTGGAACGGTCGATTTTTATTTTAAATCTTTTGTAGGTAGTTTCATTATCAATACCAAATTCCTGGGTTGTGGCAATGCTTTCTGTCTTGATTTCGGAATCGCTAAGTTGTGTTTTGTATTTGAAATCTGTTGGAGTGTTTTTCCAGTCTAAATTTTTAATATAACATTCCGTTCTGTTTCCGTCATTGGATATAAAGTATCCTTTTTCGAAGGTAATTTGTGCGTTAGTAAATGAGTAACAAAGTAATAAGGCAATCAGTAATAGTTTTTTCATAAAAAGGTTTTTGGTTTTTCGCCAAAAGTAGCTAATGAAATTTGAAAATATGTCGATTTTTTAAGAATTTTTTTACGATTTAGGAAGGTTTGTCGTAATGCTTTCAGTATGAGTCTGATGCTTTGTTTTTGCGGTGCCAGTTTGAGAATTAAAATAAAGTGGTAACTAAAAAATCTTTTCGGATATAAAATTTTATAGTATCCCACTACTAGCGGAATTAATTATATTTGCACAAATTATTTTAAAAATGAAAAATCTAGTTGAAGAATTAAAATGGCGCGGGTTATATCATGACAGTATGCCTGGAACGGAAGAACAATTACTGAAAGAAGTAACAACAGCGTATATTGGTTTTGATCCAACAGCAGATTCACTTCATATTGGAAGTATGGTTCAGATTATTTTATTGGTTCATTTAAAGAATTTTGGTCATCAACCTATCGCTTTGGTAGGGGGTGCAACCGGGATGATTGGTGACCCATCTGGAAAATCGGACGAAAGAAATTTATTAAACGAAGAGACTTTGGCTAAAAACGTAGCCGGTATTAAAAGTGTTCTGTCTCGTTTCTTAGATTTTAATTCGACAGATAAAAATGCTCCGGTAATGGTGAATAACTACGATTGGATGAAAGAATTTTCGTTTATTGATTTTGCGCGTGAAGTTGGAAAACGAATCACCGTAAACTATATGATGGCGAAAGATTCTGTAAAAAAGAGATTGAGTGGAGAAGGAGAAGGAATGTCTTTTACAGAGTTTACATATCAATTGATTCAGGGTTACGATTTTTATCATTTATATAAAAACAACAACTGCCTTTTGCAAATGGGAGGTTCTGACCAATGGGGTAATATCACCACAGGTACAGAATTAGTGCGCAGAATGGGAGGAGAAAGTGCAAAAGCTTTTGCCTTAACAACACCATTGATTACAAAAGCAGACGGATCTAAATTCGGAAAATCTGAAGGAGGAAACGTATGGTTGGATACTGATAAAACCTCAGTATATAAATTCTACCAATTTTGGGTAAATGCCACTGATGTTGATGCTGAAAAGTATATTAAAATTTTTACTTTTTTAGAGAAAGAGGAAATAGATGCCTTAATCGAAGAGCATAAAACAGCACCACACTTGAGAGTTTTACAAAAGAAACTAGCTGAAGAAATCACCATTTTTGTGCACAGTAAAGAAGAGTTGGAAAAAGCGATTCAAGCTTCAAATATCTTGTTTGGAAACTCAACTGCGGAAGATTTGAAGCAATTAGATGAAGCTACTTTCTTAGAAGTTTTTGACGGAGTTCCACAAGCAGAAATTGCAAAAGCAGATCTTGAAAACGGATTGGAAATTGTAACGGTTCTAAATGAAAAAACCGGTTTCTTTAAATCAAACGGAGAAGCAAGACGTGCGCTAACAGCAAATTCGATTTCGGTAAACAGAGAGAAAATAAAAGAAGATTTTGTTTTAACGGCAGATGATCTGATCAATAATCAGTTTGTGTTATTGCAAAGTGGAAAGAAAAACTATTTTGTGATTAGAGTAAAATAAGAATACTAACTTAACTACGGTTATTGTCTAAATTAATATATGTTCGGATTTATTTTTATTTATTGGATTTGGAAAGCTTTCAGCAATTTGGCGATTTTGTACAATAAAAATAAATGGAAATATTTCTTTTTAGGACTAGGGTCTTATTTTGGTTTGTCTTTTATATTCGCAGTAAGTTTTATGATTGTGATGGGACTTGTTGATGGATTTGAGACTATAGAAAATGGAAATTATGATAGCCCGGCTCATAATATATGTTATTCAATTTTAGGAGGATTAGGTTGTTATGCAGTCTATAAATCCCTTGAAAGCAAAGGCAAGAAAGAAAAAGAGTTACTTAGTAAAGAAGGAATAGATAGTATTGGTTTGTTGGAAGAGAATTAAAGTACCATCAAATTACAGCCACGAATATCAGAATTATCAAAACGTCCCAATACCTCGAAAGAGTTGTTGGGATATTTTTTGCCCAAATCCTGCGTTGCGATAAAAGAACAGGAATTGATATTGGCCAAATCGATCACATTTATTCCACCCGTTTTTCCTTCTTTTACATAGGTCAAAGCATCTTCAGGATCGCGAACTAAAATGTTCATCCAAGACGGACATTCAAAGATACCTTCACCTAAAGAATAGGCCTGACCTAAAAGTTCGGTCATTCCATATTCGGAATGAATGGCCGTAACACCAAAACCTTCGCAAAGTTGCTCGTGCAGTTCTTCGCGAATCATTTCTTTTCGTTTGCCTTTCATTCCTCCGGTTTCCATGATAATGGTGTTCTGAAGTTGAAATTGATGTTTTTCAATTAAATCCAATAAAGCATAAGTCACTCCAATCAGAATGGTATTTTGTCCGGATTGGTCTAATTCTATTAGTTTTTGAGTAAGTTCTTCGTGGTTGTGTAAATAAAACCCACTTTCAGCCTGATTGGATAGTTTTATCAGATCTTCTACCATGTAGATTAACGAAGAGCCCTCGCGTTCGAGATAAGACGGTAAAAGGGCTAAAACAACGTAATCCTCGATATTGCCGTAAAATTCAGAAAACCCTTTTCGGTAACTTTCTTCATATAAAGAAACATCAGTTACGATATGTCTGCTGGTAATCATTCCGGTAGTTCCGCTGCTGGTAAAAGTAACCTGAGCAGGATCTGCATTCGAAACAACATCATGGCTTTTGAAAAACTGAATGGGTAAAAAAGGAATTTGTTGTATTGATTTTACCTGTTGTGGATTTACTTTCAAAAAATCACAAAAATCACGATATACCTGATTGTTCTCATGCTGAAAACGAAACACCTTTAAGGCTATTTTTTCAAATTGTTTCTGACTCGAAATGGTAAATATATCGTTGGCTGTAATCAAAACTTTTTTTGCGCAAAGGTAGGTATTATTGTAGATAGTTTTTAGTTTTCGGTCTCAGTTTTCAGTTTCGATACTCGTAAAGTCACCCTGAGCGAAGTCGAAGGGTTTTGGGTTAAGCAGGGCTTCGACTTCGCTCAGCCTGACATTAGGGTTTTTTAGTATTCAGTCTCAGTCTCAGTCTCAGTCTTCCGTTTTCAGTTTTAGTTTTTACATTCATTGTCGCCCTGAGCGAAGTCGAAGGGTTTTGTATTTGATCCATGAGAATATTATTTTCCACAGTATTGTCATCTCGACGAAGGAGAGATCACACACGCAGATCACGTTCAGTTGAATGCGAGTACTCCTCCGTCAATTGACAAAAAGGGAGTACGAGTGAATCATTTTAGAAGAATTAGAAAAGCAGATTTCGAAGAAAATTTAAGCAACCCCAAAAACCGAACCTGAGATCGACCCCAAAAACTGAAAACTAAAAAAGGCTGTTCAAAATGAACAGCCTTTTTTTTATTTTTTTATCGAATAATCAACTTTCGCGTAGCGGAAACATTTTGTTCGCTTATTTTTATAATGTAAACGCCGGGTGATAAATCAGCAACGTTTAATTCTTTGGAAATTAAATGTGTCTGAATTACTTTTTTACCCAAGAGATCAAATACAATAATTTCCTTTTCTAAATCGTTTTTAGAGGTGATATAAACCTTTCCATTTGTGACCGGATTAGGGTACAAACTTAGTCCCTCAATAGTGGCAGATCCATCTTGAGGTTTTGACGTTTGTTTACTGTCTTGTGCAGAAGAGCTAACAGTAAAGAAAAAAGCCAGTAAGATTATAATATAAAAGTAATTTTTTGCCATCGCATTTTTTTAGATAAGTAAATATACAAAAAAAATTACAAAAATTACACCAAAAAAAAACATCCTAAAATTTTAGGATGTTTTTAACATTATGTGTTTTAGGATATTAGAAACCTGTTGACCAACCAGCAGCCCATGTAGGTTGTGCTACACCATTTCCAGCTCCATTTGAAGCAGCAGATACAGTTGCAACAGCAGATACATCAGCAGCAGTTCCGTCAGTTTTCTTTCCTTTAGTTTGTTTAGCAACGTCAGCAATAAAGTTTACACCAGTTACTTTTAAAGCTGTTCCAACAAAAGCAATAGTTTCGTCATTTTCAACATCAATTCCAGTTGCCCAAGAGCTTAAAACTACATTTGAAATTAAAGCTTTAGTTCCTCTTCTTAATTTTATACCTTGGTTTTCAGCAAAGTTTGCAGCAGCAGCAGTACTTCCAGGACCAACTAAAGTTAAGTTTGTGATTGTTGGGTTAGAAATTGGAGCATAAGCATATCCAAATTCGAAGTTATCCGCTTCAATACCTCTGTTACCTTTTCCGAAATCTAATTTTCCGTACCAGTTTGTGTTTGTACCTCTCCATCCTTCAGTCCAGTCAAATTGGTCATCTTCATTACCAATAGAAATCATGTTTGAAGTATTAACAGTTCCTCCGAAGAATTCAAATCCGTCATCAGCTCCGTGAATTGCCTCTACAAAATCAACAGTAGTTCCAGAACCAACTCCGAAGAAAGAGATTCCGTTAAATTCTTTTTCACTGTTAAAAGCAGCACCTGCATATTCTATTCTTAAATATTTGATAGATCCTGAGCTATCAGTATCGCTTGTTCCTCCGTAAGTTAACTCAGCAACTTCTGATACAGCAGTTGTAGTTTTACCATTGTCACGGTTTATAGTTGCTTTACCACAAATTACTAAACCTCCCCAGTCTCCGGCAGCTTTACTAGCTAATCCAGATGTCATAACTACTGGTTTAGCAGCAGTACCATTTACATTGATTTTTCCTCCTTGTGCAACAGCAATATATGCTTTTGTTCCACCTGTACCTTGAATAACTGTTCCTGCTGGTATAGTTAAAGTCGCTCCGTTGTTTACTTGGATCTTTCCTGTAAGCTTGTATATTTTAGTAGCATCAAGAACTACTTCTCCATCATTAATAACTCCAGTGAAGTTATCTGGATTAGCAACAAAAGTAGATGAAGGTGTTTTATCATCATTATTGTTATTATCACTTGAACAGCTAGTAAATAAACCTGCAGACAAAGTAACAATTGCCATTAATTGTACGATTGATTTTTTCATGGTCGTTTTAATAATTTTTGTGTGTGTTTAATTGTGTTTAATTTCTTGTTGCAAAGATGGGTCAGAATTCTTTTTGGCGTGTTAACCCAATGTGAATGTTAGTTTAAGTTAAAGCTATTGTTGTATTACCTAAATGTTATCTGATTGTAATTAATAGGTTCTGCACTTGTAAGGTCTTTTTTGGTCGTAGGTGTAAAACAGAAACTAGGATGCCTAGATGGTCAAAAAAGAGCTTGCATGAAAACGACAATACCTAAATCAATTACTTAATAATCGAACTCAGGTTAAAAAAAAAGACAGCCCGAAAGCTGTCTTAGATATTTAAGTTTAATTTTTTTTAAAATTCGTAGCTGAAGCCTAAACTTACATTAAGTCCTTTTTTGTAGCTTCTGATCAATACATCACCACTTGTATTTTCCTGAACGGTTTTTACTGTTGGATCTAATAAGTTTTTAGCAATAAAACTTAGTCCGAAGTTTTTATTCAGTTTAGATTTTGCGATAAAATCTAATGTTCCAACTGCTTTGTCTACTAAGTCTCCTTTATCTTGCGTACCAATTGCACTTACTCTGTCCGAAAAATAGTTGTAAGCAATAGTAGTTGTTAAATTACTGTTCTTATTATTCCATTCGTTAAAGAAAGACAAATCTGCATTTAATAATAAATCGGAAGCACCTGTAAATTTGCCGGTTTTATTTGTGAAATTTGTTGGAATCGTTCCTTTAGTTTCTTTTAATACTTTGGCATCGTTTAGTTCTTGGTTGCTATACAAATAAGATACGTTAAGACCTCCGGTTAATTTTTGTGAATTCTCAGTGTCCAATGTCCAAAGCGTTTTTTTGTACTCCACTTCTGCACCCGCTGCGTAACCATAATCACCGGTATTAGCCCATGAAATATCGTTTGTAGAAGAGTTTACAGTAGTTTCGTTAATCGGATTTACGATGTATTTACCAAATGCTGTTACCGAAATTAACTCATCACTTTTAGGGAACATTTCCCATTTTAAATCTAAGTTGTAATCGTCTGATGCATATAAGTAAGGGTTACCAAATTTTGCTTGTAAAAATTCTTCGTAAACAAATTTTGCTCTTTCTTTAAATTGAGGCAAAGTGTAAGTTTTGCTCAATCCTAAACGTAAGTTTTGTTTTTCGTTTAATTCGTATTTTAAAATTAAACTAGGTAAAAAAGCAGTTTTCTTTAACTCATTACTGTCTCCTGTAGGGTCTAAAGAAGTATTCCAGCTTACGTTTTGAAGAATGTGTTCTGCTCTTAATCCTACTACGGCAGTCAATTTGTTGAATCTGTATTCGGTGTTTACAAAAGCAGCATTAATTGTTAAATCACCACTATACACTTGCGGGTCTAGTGCGTCCGGCACTTGATATCCTCCACGGAAAGTAGAGATTGTAAAAAAGTTATTTGCAAAATTTGCCTGATTATAAAACAAATCTAAGTTGTTTGGATCAACAATGTCTCCTGAATGTGAAACAGGGAAGGTTGTAGTCTTGAAATTAAATTGAGTAGCATCAAAATCTCTGTTTTTGAATCTACCGTTGTAACCAGCAGTAATTTTTCCTTTGTAAAGACCATCCTCGTCTTTTTTAAACTTATACGCTACAGATAAATTAGCAGCAGTTTCAGTTTCTTTTAAGTTTTGAAAATAACGGCTGTTATTTGGTGCCGATTGAGAGTTGATTACATAACCACCAGCCACTTTGTTCATGGTATTGTACGTTCTGTCCGGAGTGTTCTGATTGATGATGTTGTACGATCCTCCCCAGTTAAAGATGGTTCTTTCGCTCAATTTATGCTCTCCTAATAATTGGTTTACCCATAAATCTGATTTCTCATAATCATTTCTACGGATATAACCATTTCCGTCATTTGCTAAATCAACTATATATCCGTTTGATTCTTCTTTCTTTTGAGCAGAAGTGTTGATATATAAAGTATTGAAGTTAATTTTGTTGTTGTTGTTTATTTTGTAACCACCATTCAACATTGCAGTTGTGTTAGTGTTGTATGACAGATAATTGTAATCTAAGTCTTTACCAGCTACACCGGCAGCATTCACACTACCTTTTGCAATTCCATTTGTTCTGGATGCATATTCATTGCTGAAAGCAGCAGTTGCAAATAGGCTGATTTTTCCTTCATCACCTACTTTGTAAGTGTCTCCGGCAGATAATCCAAATGAACCACCAAGAGGTGTTTTTTTGTCTAATTGTAGAGTGTTGAAGTTGTATTGAGTCAATGGGTTGTTAGGAATTGTAGCTTTACTAAATCCAAACGCACTTGGTCCATCCTGAAGTGTAAAGTTTTTTTCACCAACAGCGTTAGTATTGATCTTTGATTCAGCATCGATTCTGAAGAATCCTTTTCCTTTATAATCTTTAGAAACGATATCTACGTTTCCTCCTGCGAAATCTCCAAAGAATTTACTGTTGTATACTTTGTCGATAGAAACATATTCAATAATATCTGTTGAAAAGATATCTAAATTGATGTTTTTCTTTTCAGCATCATTTGATGGAATTGGCAAACCATTCATTGTAGTCGAGTTGTAACGATCTCCTAAACCTCTCACGAAAATAGCTCCTGTGCCTTCTTGTTTGGTGATACCGGTAGTTTTTGCAACCGCACCCGATACATCACTTACTCCTTTTCTGGAAAGCTCTTGTGCTCCGATAGATTGTTTAATTTCTACAGCATTTTTTTGTTCTAACAATAAAGCAGATTCTTTTTGCTTGCTTACAGCAGCAGATTTTACAACAACATCTTTTAATGTATAACCTCCCGAAGAAAGGATCTGATTTACGGTTACGGTTTGACCTGCGGTTACTGTTACGGGTTGTTCAACAGATTCATAACCTACAAAACTGAAAATAATAGTATAGTTTCCAGGGTTTACATTTAAGGAATATTTTCCGTCAATGTCAGTGTTTGCGCTAATTTTTGTTCCTTTTAGTAAAACATTAGCAAAAGGTAGTGATTGATTATTCGATTCTTTATCGGTTAATACACCAGAAATTGTACCTTTGTTTTGAGCGATCGAAATCGAACAGATAAATAATGTGATTAATAGAAATTTAAAATTGAATTTCATTTGAGTTGTGTTTAATTTATTTTTTTGCAAAGAAAGAACCGCCCTGTAAAGTTCATGTTACGCACTTGTTATGTTTTTGTGTGCTGTAGATTATCAAATTGTTACCAGATTAAATTACCGTTAACAGCAATTTTTAACGGTCGTTTTATCGTTATATTTACCATCGCAATTAAAAAACTATCGGATTTTAAGATATGAAATTTGATAAGAAAACTCAATTTTTGCTATTTTATGAAAAAAACACAAACCAAGATTTTATTAGTTGATGATGAGCCGGATATCCTGGAAATTGTTGGCTATAACCTTGCTCAGGAAGGCTATCAGATTGTAACTGCTTCAAATGGAAAAGATGCAATCGCAAAAGCGCAGAAAGAAATACCAGACCTAATTATTATGGATGTAATGATGGCCGAAATGGATGGAATGGAAGCTTGCGAACACATCAGAAAAATACCAGAATTAAATAATGTAATCATAACCTTTTTAACCGCAAGAAGTGAGGACTATTCTCAAGTTGCCGGTTTTGATGCAGGTGCAGATGATTATATTACCAAACCAATAAAACCAAAATTATTGGTAAGCAAAGTAAAGGCTTTGTTAAGAAGGTTAAAAGAACAAGAAGTTGTTAGTGACACCTTAAACGTTGGCGGAATCGAAATTAACCGTGAAGAATACAAAATCATCAAGGGAAATGTAGAGATCGCATTGCCAAGAAAAGAATTCGAATTGTTCTATCTATTGGCTTCAAAACCGGGAAAAGTTTTTAAAAGAGATGAAATCCTTGATAAAGTTTGGGGTAATGAAGTAGTAGTAGGTGGAAGAACAATCGATGTACACATCAGAAAGTTACGTGAAAAGATCGGAGAAGATCTTTTTAAAACAATTAAAGGTGTTGGTTATAAATTTGAAGTTTAAACATCCTGTAAAAATTTGAACCTTATAAGTGATATAAGTTCATTTTAAATTATTAGGGTACATACTTTTGTAATTGAAAATTTATCTTTGTCAAAGTTTTAATTTTGACAAAGATTTACTTTTTTAGGTTGTTATCTAATCCTGAGAAATAAGGTTTAATAGGTAATGAATTTATATCGCTTATCTGGTGAAAAAAGTAATCCCTATAGTTTATTATTTTAAATGATCCAATGAAAATTAATTTTAAAAAAACCTACAAATTTGCTGTAAAGTCAGCATTGTATATCAGTCTTTTTACAACAGGATTTGTATTGATTCTGATGTCTCTGTTTTATAAGAACCAGTTAAAACATCAGATTGCGTTTGGATTAGTCTTTATTATCTCGGTTTATATTTTTTCCTTTCTGGTTTTACAATATCGAGTAGAACGGTTTATATATAGAAGAGTAAAAAAAATATACGATGAGGTTTCCTTGTTAGAATCAACAACTCTGATCAATCAGCCTATAACAACTGACATGGAAACGCTTTCACGCGAAGTGAAAAAGTTTGCCACAGATAAAAAACTCGAAATCGAAATGCTCGAAATACGGGAGCAATACCGAAGAGAGTTTCTGGGCAATGTTTCGCACGAACTTAAAACACCTTTGTTTACTGTTCAAGGATATGTGTCAACTTTGCTTGATGGGGCGATGGATGATAAAACGATTCGTAAAAAATATCTGAAACGTGCCGAAAAAGGAGTAGAGCGTCTCATCTATATTGTAGAGGATCTGGATATGATTACCAAATTGGAGTCGGGAGATTTAGATTTGTTAATTACAGATTTTGATATCGTCGAACTGATCCAGAATGTTTTTGATTTATTGGAAATGAAAGCCGATAAAAAGAAAATCAAATTGGCTTTTGAAAGTAAAAATGTGCATTCTGTTATCATACGAGGAGATAAGGACAGAATCCAACAGGTATTAGAAAATCTGATTGTAAATTCTATTAAATACGGTAAAGAAGGCGGTTTGACAGAAGTTGGTGTGGTAAACCTGACGAAGAAAAAAGTCTTAATCCGTATTAGTGATAATGGCGAAGGAGTTGAAAAACAAAACATTCCAAGACTTTTTGAGCGTTTTTACAGAGTTGACAAAAGCGGAACCCGTTCTGAAGGTGGTTCCGGACTTGGACTTGCCATTGTAAAACATATTATTGAAGCACATAAAGAGAAAGTATACGTAGAAAGTGAGTTCGGAATTGGTTCTGAGTTCTCTTTTACGTTAGAAAAAGCGTACAAAAATCAAAAAGCTGAAGTTAAGTAAATGTAAGCTTTATTGAGACGAAGTACTATAAAATCTGGGCTTGCGAAAGGGGTTCATGATGGCATAACTATTTCGAAACAAATCTTCTTATTATAGTAACGTCTTGTTAATGATATCTTAACATAGGTGATACATCTTTGCACCTGAAAATTAAGTGCAGTCGTGAAAATGATAAAAACAAAAATAATCGCAGTTTTATTGCTGATTACAGGTGCAGTAAATGCCCAAGATTTAAAGAAAGAAGACGTAAAGAAAGAAGTAATCCGTCTTATGGATTCTATAAACAAAGCAAAAGCTTCTGAGGTAAAAGAAGAAAGTGGTACTTCTGAACATTGGTACGATAAAATTTCTCTAAGAGGTTATGCTCAAATAAGATACAACGGTTTACTTTCTACAAACGATAAAGTTTCCTGCGAACAGTGTGATAAATCCTGGGGAACAACTTCAACAGCACCCGATGCAAAAGCCAATAACGGACTTTTTATCAGACGTGCACGTTTAGTGTTCTCAGGTCAAGTACATCCAAATGTATATTTTTATTTTCAACCCGACTTTGCAAGCTCACCGGTTACCGGAATTCAGAATTTTGTACAAATTAGAGATTTGTATTTTGATCTTTCTTTCGATAAAAAAAGAGAATACCGTGTTCGTGTAGGACAAAGCAAGATTCCTTATGGGTTCGAAAACATGCAGTCCAGTTCTCAAAGGTTAACATTAGACAGAAGTGATGCAATCAACAGTGCAATATTGAACGAACGTGACTTGGGACTTATCTTTTATTGGGCACCAAGCGAAATCAGAAAACGTTTTGCTATGTTGGTAGAGGATGGTTATAAAGGTTCAGGTGATTATGGTGTTTTTGCTTTTGGAGTTTACAACGGACAGATAGCCAATAAATTGGACGGAAACAGAGACCTGAATGTTGTGGCAAGAGTTACCTATCCTTTTGTAATTGGTAATCAGATTATAGAACCGGGGATTCAGGCGTATACTGGAAAATGGGCTTTTACCGGCGAAATTTCTTCAGGAGTTACCGTTAATGATCCGCAATATGTGAAAGACCAAAGATTAGGAGCGACCTTCGTTTTATATCCAAAACCTTTTGGAATCCAGGCAGAGTATAATATTGGAACAGGACCAAGATACAATACCCTTACCAAAACGGTTGATGAAACAAGTCTGAACGGTGGTTATGTATTATTAAATTATAAGTTAGATTTCAAAAAACAACATTTATATCCTTTTGCAAAATTTCAATATTATGACGGAGGAAAGAAATACGAGAAAGATGCCAGAAGTTATGTTGTAAGAGACTTCGAAATAGGAGTTGAATGGCAGCCAATCAAAGCGCTTGAACTTACCGCAGAATATGTTATTGCTGACAGGACTTTTGAAGACAGCGTTCTGCCTATCAACAGACAACAAGGAAATGTATTGCGATTACAAGCGCAGTTCAACTTCTAAAATTACGCTTCAAAAATAGAAAATAACGAATCCCAGTCGATGTTATTTTTAAATTGAGATAAACCTTTAAACGATTTTACTTTTGAAAGATCTTCAATCGTAAAGTCGTTTTGCGTTGCATAAGGTACCAGATTCTCGTTTTGAAGTTTTATGGCCAGATATTCCTGCTCATACTGTCCCGGGGTTGGAATAAAAAAGGCTTTTTTACCCAGTTTCGCCAAATCCATAACAGTGGTGTATCCCGAACGACATAAAACCAAATCGCTTTCGTTAAAGGTCTGTTCCAATTGTTTTGAATTCATGAAATTGTAGTAAGTAACATTTCCAATTTCCTGTTTGGTTTGTGTTTTCTCTACTACTCCTTTTACAAAAACAACTTTGCCTTTATAATTTTTAACCTCTTCTTGTAGTTTTTCGTCCAAATAAGTACGTTGAGGTTCAGGTCCCGACAGTATAACCATCAGATCATAAAGTTTAGGCGTTTCTTTTTTACGCATTCGGCTTAATGGACCAATATACTTTAAATTCAACTCATTAGTTTCGAGGTGTCCTAAAGTACCGGTTAAGTTTACGACTTCATTAGTATCAGGAACCCAACATTCAGCGTATTTTTTTATAATGTGTTGATGGCATTTACTGGTAAACCAGGTGGTATTCCCCGTCATCACATTGAGCTGATGTGTCATAAAAACCGATGGAATCTTTTTGCTGAAAACGCCCAATCGGTTATCGGATATAATACCGTCAATTCCGTGTTTTTTTATTAGTCCCTTCACCATTTTTTTCTCATCTAAAATGGCTGTAATCATTTTAGGTAAGTTTTTAATTAGTTTCCATTTGAAGTTTTTGCCGTTTTTGGCATATTCTATATGATAAGAAGGCAACTCAAGTGTTTCTATGTATGGAAATTCTTTTCGCAGTAAAGCCAATGCAATTCCGTCAGAAGCGATTATTGGGATATAATTGTTTTCCTGAAGCGCTTTTATGATAGGAATACATCTTGTTGCATGTCCTAAGCCCCAATTTAACGGAGCAACTAAAATAGTTTTGTTCGCAGAATAGTCAATGCTCATAATGTAGCGCTTTTTAAGACGAAGATAAAGAAATATGTTTTTTGTGTTATTTCGTACATATTACTAAATTATTAACTCTATAGAGCTGTCAAGGCCGCAAAATTACTTTAAAGAGAAGTGGGAATGACATGATTTGCAGACAAAGTTACTCGTATGTTAACAGTAGATTTGTTTTTTAAACAAAAAAAAGAACTGTTTGAGCAGTTCTTTCTTTGTATCGTAGTAAAAAAATGATTTAATCCTGAATATAAGTTTTGTTTCCGTTAGAGTTGATATAGTATCTACCGCCTTTAGGTCCTGTATATACTTTTTTTCCGTTGTACTCTCCGGTAACTTTATCGGCCACTTTTGGTGCTTTTTCGTTAGTCTCTTTGACTTTTTTAGTAGTCGTTTTTGAGGCAGCCGTTGTGGTTTTTGTAGCTTTATCTAGTGTTGCTTTTGAACTCGCGTTTACTTTATCAGCACTTGCTTTAGTTTTGTCAGCACTTGCTTTGGTTTTGTCTGCGCTTGCTTTAGTTTTATCAGCACTTGCTTTAGTTTTTGCAGCGGTTTTGTCTTTAGTGTCTTTGGCGCTGGCATTTACTTTATCGGCACTTGCTTTTGTTTTGTCTGCCTTTGTTTTTGTAGCGTCAGCAGCTGTTTTGTCTGCTTTTTCTTTTGTTTTTGTGGCTTTATCAGTAGTTTTTTTAGCATCGGCTTTCGTTTTGTCAGCGCTTGCTTTGGTTTTCTTTGCTGAAGCCTCGGTTTTTTTCGCTGTTTTCGTGACGTCCTGAGCGTAGAAATTAGTAGATAAAACTACTATAAGACAAAGTAATAATAATTTTTTCATAAGAGTATCGTTTAAAATTCAATTAAAGTTAAACAATTTATTGACAGGTTTTTCGCAACACGTTAAAAATAAGCACGTAGCTGCACGTTGCCCGTATGAATAGTGGAACCCGTCTCACTTTTTCGTCCCTGATAATTTAAATTGACATCTAAAAACTGCGTTAGATTCTTCTGTAAAAGGAGTTTCCAGACTAAATTTTGCCCGGCCTGCAGTCCTTCTAACATCTGGAATCCTACTGAAGAGAATTCGTTTCCGGTAAATTTATTTTCATAAAAAGAAAACTCTCCGTTTACCGTTACTTTTTTGTCTCCCGCATAAGAAAAAGAGGTTCCCAGTCGGTTTTGTACTAAAGTCTCGAAGTTTCCAATCTGATTTTTTTTATTTTGTAATTCGTAAAAGAAATCCAAACTGGTATTTTTAGAAAACAAATAACTGATTTTCGGGGCAATCTGATAGCCTTCCAAATCATAATTCTTTTCGGTAAAATCTTCAGAAACTAAGGTGGTTTTAATTGTTTTGGTAAAGAAATTAAACAACCAGCTTTTTTGATACAGATGCGTGTATTGCAGTTGATGCGATTTGTTTCGGACGTCCTGCGAGCCAATCGAAAGCAGGTTTTTTCCTTTATTAATGAGGTACGAGTAGGTTACCGAATGTTTTTGTTTGCCACGGTTGTAAAAAAGACTGTTTCTAAAACTTGAATTGAGGCCCAGTAAATTTTCATCCGAGGAATTAAACGGATTGAGTTCAAAACGACCGCCGTTATTTTTTACTTTTCGATCCATAATAAACGAAGTCTGGTTGTAAAAATAGGAGGCCAATTTTTTGAAACCGGTTTCGTTTTGCCATTGCAACGGATTCAAAGTCACCGATTGCGAGAATTTATTCTGGTTGGTTTTGATGTAAACTTGGTTGGGTAAAAAGAGACGGATAAACTTTGCCTGATCCGGAAAAAGAGCAACTTCAAACTCTTCTAATTCCTGTATGCCGTTGCCGTTATAATCATTCCAGGTATAAACTCCTTGTCCCGTTGGAACTTCAATATAAGTAAATTCCTGTTGTGCAATAGTTCCCGAACTGGTCTCGTAAACCGTTCCGATTTGCAGGAGTTGATTAAAAAAACGATCGTTATAAAGTACTCTGGAATTCAACGAAGGTTCATTCTTCCGGGAAGGATCCGTAAAGGCCAGTGTTCGGTAACTGGCATAAACCGCCAGATCTGTTTTTTTGTTCTGAATTAATTTTGATTTCAAAACATACATTTTCGAATCATTTACGTGTTGTAACAAACCATTTTGCAAACTGTCATTGCGACGTTGCAAATAACCCAGTTCTACAAAAACTTTGGTACTGTCGCCACGGCCAACAAAAACACCATATTCTGAAAACCGTTGACTCAAGGCCGAAAACTGATTGGTAACTTTGTCTTTTTGTTGGTTGTCTTCAATTTGAATACTTCCGCCAACCCAGTTTTTACCAAAATGATACTTGGTTTTAGTTAGATTCCGAATAAATTTAGAAGTCGAAGTAGTAGCATCAGAATTCAGGAAACTACCCTGATTTTCAATTGTCCATTTATTTAATTTAGAGAAAACATTTACCGTATGTCGTGATCCCGAGTAGCTTGCTGTGAAATCTAATTTCTCAAACTGATAGGTAATAAAAGCAGTATTGGCAGTTTTTTTCTTGGCGAATAAATCAAAGTTTAAGCCCGTTACCAATAAACTCTGATTGCCCAGAAGTGTCGCGTTTAAATTCCAATCCCGATTAAATTCAATTGTATACAAACGTTCTACAGATCTGAAATCGTCTTGTACAAATTGATAATTGGCAAAAGCATCCAAGGTCCATTCTCTGGAAAAAAGACGTTTTTTAATAGTGGTCTTTAGGGCAATTCCTGTATTGTTGGAGTCATCAATTTGAGAGAATAAATTTTTATCGTTATTGCTCATGGCGATTTCAAAATCAACCAGTGTCTTTTCATCCGGATTGTATTTCCCTAAGAAAGTGGCCACCTGAATTTTCATAGGAGCTACCAGTTTTACGATTGGGTCGTAATTTCCTTGTAAAATTCCGTTTATCGGATCTACGTATTTGTAAATGCGTTCTACCGAATTATTGTTTTGTATGATGTAATTGCCCAGATTATTTCCAACCAGACTAAATTTTACATTGTATAAAACATCAGTAGGAATGTTGGAATACTCGTAAATTTCAATACCGTTAAGAGTTGTTTTTTTGTATAAAATTTTATTGTCCGCATATTTGTCTTCGTAAGCCGATGGCGCGGTCATTAAATTCGGATCATCTCCGGCTTGGCTTAAAATCTGAACCTGTTCTGTAGAAAGGTTTTGTTGTAAAGGCTGATTCTTTAAGTCATTCTCGGAATATAAATAACCACCAAAACTCCAGCTTTTGTTTTCATGCGTTGCACCGGCATAGGTTACCAGTCGGTTGTAATTACGATCTGAATATTGGTATTCTATAGTGATTCGCATTTCTGAAGTAATCGGGAAGAGTGAAGTAAAAACAATTTCGCCGGCATTATAATCAATCACATAGTCATTGTTTTCGCCACGTTTGAGCAGTATACCATTGACATAAACACGCTCAGAACCGGAAATAACTAAAACATAGAGCTCGCCATTCTGACCTTTTAATTTATAAGGACCTTGATTGCCTTCCTGACCGGTAAAAGTGCTTTTGGCGTATTGTCCTTTTACAAAAGCAACCGAGGCAAAAATATTGGTTTTGCTTTTTTCGGTATCAAAATTAAAACTTGTTGAGAGTCCTTGTACCTTTTTGTTAAAGCTCAAAAATTGCGTTTTTCTGTTTTCTAAAAAGACATCACCTGCGCGAATGTTCCAATCATCGCTGAAAAGTTCCATGAAAATATTATCAAACTGATCCAGCTTTTGAGAATAACCACCATCCTGCAACGGAATATTACTGTCCTGAAGTGAGGCTCTTAAACTGACTTTATCGGATATTTTTCCGGTAATCTGAAGATCTAAATTTGAATTTAAAACGGCATTCTGGTTATTGCCAATGGTCACACCGCGAGTAATGCTCCCGGAAGTATTTAAACCATCAAACGGAGTGACTTTTTTTGAATTGGTATTCTCCAGTTTGTATAGTTTTTCGGAACCAATATCATTACTAACCACCTGACTTTCGTTATAAAGTCCATATTCTTTGGTTAAAAAATCAGGATATTTTAAATAGTTTACGATTAAAGTATCGGATGCTGAGGTGAATTTTTCGTTGAGAAGTAAAGTTCCCTTTTGGAAGTCAATTTTATAGAAAGTAGAATCAATAGGTTCTTTTTTAGTATTTAAAAGCTCAAAAAAACTGGAATTGATGCTGAATTTTTCGAGGTGAATAGTATCCCGCGTTACAATTACTTTTTTGGTTTGGTATGCTGATTCTGTATTCTGGGCCTGTAGTCCGGAATACCAAAGAAACACCGCAAAAAACAGTAATTTTTTCAACATAAATACTTTAACTCTAAAAAGTCAAAAGTAGTATTTATAATTGGGAAATCAGGGCGCTTTTATGCCACTGTGATTTAGTGGAATTGGCTGGGTTGTTTTGATTTTGTGACTTAATCTTTTTCAAAGGAGCGTCTTTAAGTATTTTTTTAAAGAGGATTCGCTTTTCTATTTTACTCACTATGGAAAGGGCACAATAATGTATCTATTGCAGATAGTTATTTCTGACTGTTTTTTTGTACGGTCAGTTTTTATTCAGTAACAGAAATAAAGTAGATGTGTTGATCTGTAAAATAATTGTATGGTAAAGAATAATCTTAGTTTAGGTTTGAACGTAAATAAAGTAACAACTTGGTAAGATTTTATTTTTTTATAGACAATGAACTTATTTGTAGGTTATAAATTAAAGATTCTCAGAAAGAATATAGGATGGACACAAGAGCGGATGTCTGATCAATTATTTATTTCGCAGTCGGCATATGCTCGCATGGAAAATGGTCAAAGTCAATCGTGGGCAGGTCATATTGATAACATATGTAAAATCTTTGAGATAAAACCAGAAGCGTTATTTAAAAGGGAAGAAGAAATAAAGAGCGTGGAAACCGGACACGATGAAATGACTCAAAATGCTTTACTCAGTGTTTATCAAAAAATAATAAAGAAATATGAAACGCAAATCTTAGAATTGGAGCAAGTAATTAAGGATTTAAAGGAAGATAAACAGTAATAAAAAAGGTTCGACTTGTAGTGAAACCACATAAGCCGAATCAGAGCGCTTAGAGACAAGAAATAAGAGCAAATAGAAAAAAAGAGATCGAATCACAAACATTGATAAAAACAATTGGTATAATAAATAACTACTATGAGAAGAAAATTAATTTTATTCGTCATACTGTTTACTGCGATTGCCAGTCATGCGCAACAAGATGCACAGTATACGCAATACATGTACAACACCATAAACATCAATCCGGCTTATGCGGGATCCCGAGGAGTATTAAGTGCTTTCGGTTTATATCGTACACAATGGGTTGGACTTGACGGCGCACCTAAGACGGGTACTCTTTCGGTTAACACACCTATAAACAATAGTCATGTGGGAGTTGGAGTTTCATTGGTTAGCGACAAAATCGGACCGACCAATGAAAACACGCTTTCTGCAGATCTCTCGTATAGTGTTCAGGTCTCTGCCGAATCTAAAATTTCGTTTGGGATCAAGGGATCTGCTAATTTATTCAATTTAGATATCAATAAATTGAACCTAGCCGATCAGGGAGATCCGCAATTTCAAGATTTCAGCAATAAATTCAATCCAGATCTCTCGTATAGCATTCAGGTCTCTGCCGAATCTAAAATTTCGTTTGGAATCAAGGGGTCTGCTAATTTATTCAATTTAGATATCAATAAATTGAACCCAGCCGATCAGGGAGATCCGCAATTTCAGGATTTCAGCAGTAAATTCTCTCCTAATATCGGAGCCGGGGTTTACTGGCATTCTGATAAAGCTTATGTTGGACTATCGGTACCAAACTTTATTGAAACCAATCGTTATGATGACAATGATATCGCGATCTACAAAGATAAAATCAATTATTATTTCATGACCGGTTACGTTTTTAATTTAGATCATTACCAATACATCAAATTCAAACCGGCTGCACTGGTTAAAATGGTACAAGGTGCTCCTTTACAAGTAGATGTTTCAGCCAACTTTATGTTCAACGATAAATTTGTTGCCGGTTTAGCCTACAGATGGAGCGCTTCACTCAGTGCAATGGTCGGATTTCAAGTCACAGATGGTTTATATATTGGATATGGTTACGATCGTGAAACTACGAGACTAAACAACTACAATTCAGGATCGCATGAAATATTCTTACGATATGAATTCTTCTCCAATAAAGGTAAAATGACAACTCCTCGTTTCTTCTAAAAATGATAATCATGAAAAATTATATCCTACTTTGTCTGACAATTATTATTGTTTTTTCATTTGACAGTTATTCTCAGCAGTCGAAAGTAAATTCCGCCGATAAAAAATACGATCATTATGCCTATATCGATGCCATAAAGACTTATGAACGTGTGGCCGAAAAAGGATACAAGTCTGAAGATATGTTCAAAAAACTTGGTAACTCCTATTATTTTAACTCTGCTTTTGAAGGTGCAGCAAAATGGTACGGCGAATTATTTGCCATGAATACCAATGT
>NZ_LEKS01000022.1:0-90685 GCF_001027725.1 Flavobacterium sp. ABG | reverse complement strand
CTGAAACTCGAAAAGGGTAAAACATACGGTGTAGTTTGTCATTTCGAAGAATGAGAAATCACACAAGAAACTCCGTACAGTTTGTCATCCTGAGGACGAGAAATCAGACAAGAAACTCCACAATTTTGTCATCCTGAGGAGGCGTAATCAAGCAAGAAACCCCATACAGTTTGCCATCCTGAGGAACGAAGGATCTACGTTTGCTGAATCCATATCGTTGAGCTTCACATTACGGAATTACTCGTGAAGATCCTTCGTTCCTCAGGATGACAAAATTACGGAAGATAGAAACGGATCAGCGTGTGTGATTTCTCATTCTTCGAAATGACAGAATTGTGATGACCCCAAAAACAGTAAGTAATAGTCCGAAACTTGAAACCTGAATACTGAAACTCGAAAAGGGTAAAACATACGGTGTAGTTTGTCATTTCGAAGAATGAGAAATCACACAAGAAACTCCGCACAGTTGAACGAAGGATCTACGTTTGCTGAATCCATACTGCTGAACTTCACTTTACGGAATTACTTGTGAAGATACTTCGTTCCTCAGTATGACAAAATTGCGGAAGATAGAAACGGATCAGCTTGTGTGATTTCTCATTCTTCGAAATGACAGAATTGTGATGATCCCAAAAACAGTAAGTAATATCCTGAAACCAATAAGCAGTAATCTGAAACCAGTAAGCAGCAACCTGAAACCTGAAACTTGAAACCTGAAACTCAAAACTCAAAACCAGTACGTAAATCGATAACATTACTTTCTAAAAGGATTCAAAAAGCCTTAAAGAAAACCACTTCACATTAGAATTGATTTTTACAAAACAACAATAGATTTATACCTTAATACCACCAAGAGACTTTGTAATTTTGATCTATTAATTAAAACAAATTAAAAATGAAAAAATATACAGCAATAGTTAGCTTGTTGATACTAATGATGTTATTGGTATCTTGTAAGGGGGCTAAGGATTCAACAGCGTTATCAAAAAGTCATTGGCCTAATGGTGCTCAGTTGGTGGTATCAGTATCTATGCAGTTTGAAACCGGAGGACAACCAGAAGGCGCAGAAAGTCCATTTTCGGGAAATCCGCTACCCAAAGGACAACCTGATTTAGCAGCAGACAGCTGGTTTCGTTATGGAGCGAAAGAAGGGGTGTATCGCATGCTTGATTTATGGAAAAAATACGATATTAAGGTCACCTCACATATAGTTGGACAAGCTGCCGTAAAATATCCGGAGGTAGCAAAAGCAATTGCTGATCAGGGTCATGAAATAGCAGCACACGGTATGACGTGGGACAATCAATGGAATAAGAACTACGAAGAGGAATTAAAGTTTGTAAAAGACGGAATTGATACCGTTGAAGCCATTACAGGAAAAAGAGGAGTGGGGTACAACAGTAACTGGTTAAGAAGAGGTCCTAATACATTAAAAGTACTTCAGGAGTTGGGTTTTTTATACCATATTGATGATTTGAGCCGTGATGAACCTTTTATCACAATGGTGAACGGGAAAAAATTTGTAGTGATTCCGTATACGCTTCGTAACAATGATATCGTAAATATTGAAGGCAAACATTGGAGTCCGGATCAATTTTTAAATCAGTTAAAATTAGAGTTTGATCAACTTTATAAAGAAGGCGCAACAAAACGAAGAATGATGTCGATTAGTTTTCATGATCGCATAGGAGGATCACCAGCAGTTGTGAATGCAATGGAGCAATTTATAAAGTATACCAGAACTAAAACAGGTGTTGTTTACATGCGTAAGGATGCTATTGCCAGATTGGTACAAAATGATCCGAATACTCCCATTGATAATTCGGAGGAAAAATACAACAATTAATTAGCGTAGTATGCAACTCGACCATGTAACGATAAGAACGGGTGATTTGGAAACCACTAAATTATTTTTAATTGGTGTTTTTGATCTTGTTGAAAAAGAGCGCCCGAAAATGATACAACACATACCCGGATTTTGGTTGTTTGATGGAAATGATCCCATTATACATGTGATAAAAAGTTTTGGAAATCATTTGGATCATGCATCAGAAACAATTGATCATGTTGGTTTTAAATTAGAAAACTATACAGCATTTAAGAAAAAACTAGAAAGACTAAAAATTCCTTATTCCTTAATGGATATTGAGGAGCTAAACGAGAGACGCATTTTTTTCAGAACACCGACGGGAGTTCCCTTAGAAGGAGTCTTTAACGAATCGGTTTAGTAAAGTATTTTATTTATAACATTAATTTTAAAGTAGTAAAAATATGAAAGCAATAGGATTTAGAACGTCTTTCCCGGTAGATCATGAGGAAAGTTTTATTGAATTTGAAAGTCAAATACCGGAAGCGAAGGGAACGGATCTTTTGGTTAAAATACAGGCAATCTCGGTAAATCCGGTGGATTTTAAGATTCGACAAAGTGCAGCAAAAGATACTGTTTTGGCGGATCCTAAAGTGATTGGCTGGGATGCCGTTGGTATTGTAGAAGCCATAGGAGAAAAGGTTTCGCTTTTTAAAGTGGGAGATACTGTTTTTTATGCAGGAGATATTACGCGATCAGGTTCTAATGCGGAATATCAGTTGGTAGATGAAAACATTGTTGGATTTGCTCCAAAAACAACCACTATTTCGCAGGCTGCCGCAATGCCGCTAACATCTCTTACTGCCTGGGAAATTCTTTTTGATCGCATTCGGATTAATCCCGAAAAAGATAAAGGCAAAAGTGTTTTAATCATTGGCGGTGCCGGTGGTGTCGGGTCTGTTGCGATTCAGCTGGCCAAAAAAATAGCTGGCCTTAAAGTAATTGCAACTGCTTCACGACCGGAGACTATTAATTGGTGCAAGAAAATGGGGGCTGATGTAGTGGTTAATCATTTTGATTTAGTGAAAGAGGTACGTGAGGCGGGTTTTGAGAATGTCGATTTTATTCTGGATTTTGTTGATACAAATAAGTATTGGGATGTAATGGCTGAACTTATAAAACCGCAAGGGCACATTGCTTCTATTACGGGATCGAGTGAACCGGTTGCGCTAAATAAGCTGAAAAACAAGAGTGTGAGTTTTAGTTGGGAATTGATGTATACGAGATCCATGTTTCAAACTGCGGATAAGATTGAGCAACATCATATTCTGAATCGTATTGCTGATTTATTAGACGAAGGTGTAGTACAATCTACATTAATTACGACGTTAAAAGGATTAACGACCGAGAATTTAAAGGAGGCTCACAAGTTGCTCGAAAGCGGAAAAACGATTGGGAAAATTGTTATTGAATATTAAAAGAAACCAATATTGAAGTATTTGTAAACCTAATTTTTTTGAAGAATATGATAGCTACATTAATTAATCCGCCGGAGAATTGGAGTTTTTGAACAGCAGAGAAAATTTCGGAACTGGAAAATACTACAGACAATTTTAAGGTTGGTGAACAGTTGGTTTTAGAAAATAATGAATTTAAGATTTGGACCATACATTTAGCCGCAGGAGAAAGCATGCCATTTCATACGCATTCTAAACGCTATTTCTGGACGGCATTGTCAGCAGGCAAATCAATTTCGTATTACAATGACGGTTCTGTTCTGGAAACACAATATGAAGTAAATGACGTAAAGTATTTTTCGGATTTGAGTGATGCTAATTTTTTCACCCATAATTTGGAGAATACCGGAAGCACAGAATTAATTTTTATGACTGTTGAATTTTTAAAGGAATTAGATGTTGAAAATATTTAGAATAACAAGTGGACTCGCTCTGATTTGTTCACTACTACTGTGTTTGGTGTTTGTAATTGACCTTATTTTAGGGCGTTATGAATTTAGATTTGCGGTTATCAGTTTGGTTTTTATAGGGATATCGATGCTGCTAGTTTGGTTTTGGAGTATTCTTAGACGAAAAATCACAATCGTTTATACGCTAAACAGAGATCTGAATATTGGTTTAGCGTACTGGACTTCCATTTTCGGATGTTTGATTTTAGTAGCGATTGGTTATTGTATAATTGGTTTGATCTGTTGTTATGGGCTTATAGACAGACTGCTTGGAGGGACAGCCCTTTTAGGATAAAATAAATAGAAATTTTAAAAAATATTAAATGAAAGAAATGAAACTATTCCAAACGTATAAAGGAGATAAAATTCAGACTAAAAATCGTTTTCTCATGGCTCCCATGACCCGTTCAAGAACGACGCAACCCGGCGATATTCCCAATGCATTAATGGCCGAATATTATAAACAACGAAGCTCGGCAGGATTAATTATTACCGAGGCTACACAGATTTCATTACAAGGAAAGGGATATGCCAAAACACCCGGTATTTATACTAAGGAGCAAATCGATGGCTGGAAACTAACGACCGATGCCGTGCATGAAAAAGGAGGCACAATATTTTTGCAGTTGTGGCATGTTGGGCGAGTATCGAGTTCAAAAGTAAACGGTTTACAACCGATCGGACCATCAGGAGTAATTGCTAAAGACACCAATGTCTATATTTTTGACGGAGCTCCAAATGGGGATGCCACTTTTGTTCCTGTTGAAGAACCAAAAGAGATGTCTCAGAACGATATTGATCGTGTTATAGAAGAATTTGTACAGGGTGCAAAAAATGCTGTTTTGGCCGGATTTGACGGTGTTGAAATACACGGTGCAAACGGTTATTTGATCGATCAGTTTTTAAGAAGCAACAGCAACAAAAGAACGGATGCTTATGGAGGATCACAAGAAAACAGAATCCGTATTTTATTGGAAATAACTGCAGCGATAGTAGCAGCAATAGGTAAGGAAAAAACCGGTGTGAGACTTTCTCCTTTTATTAGTTTTAAAGATATGAATGATCCGGAAATATTAGAAACCATTATGCTGGCTGCTAAAGAATTAAACAAATTAGACATTGCCTACATACATCTTTGTGAAGCAGATTGGGATGATGCACCAGTTATACCTAATGATTTTAGAAAGGCGTTAAGAGCCAATTTTAAAAACACCATAATCGCAACGGGAAACAAAAGTCCTGAAGAGGGAGAGGTTTTACTAATTGAAGATTTGGTAGATTTAATCGGATTTGGTCGAAAGTTTCTGACGAATCCCGATTATCCACAACGCGTATTAACAAACGCTCCTCTTAATGTGATTTCTGACAATCATACTTTGTTTGGAGGAGGGGGCGCAAGGGGATACACAGATTATCCGTTTTTATGAGTTATCGATAAAACTTGTGGCTTTAGTTACAGTGTTAAAATAATTAATGAATAAATAAAAAGAGTATGGAAAATACATTTAAAGCGATCGCTTTTTTGAAAGCGAAATCGGGTAAAAATCAATTGTTGAAAGAAGCTTTACTGGCTTTGATCGAACCTACCAGAAATGAAGAAGGATGTCTGGAGTATGTACTTTATGAAGATCACAAGAGTTCGGGGGCATTTTATATGAATGAAGAATTTAAAAATGCAGAAGCATTTGAGGCACATATCCAAACGGATCATTTTCAAAACTTTGCAAAAAGGACCGACGAGTTGTTAAGTGATCCGGTAAATGTTGTTCGTATTAGTCAGGTTTCGAACTAATAGTAGCCTTTAATTTAAGCTAAAAACAGGGATTTTTAGTTGACTTAGTGGGTGTGTTTTGGGAATTTTAATTTTGTGTTAGTTCCCTTACGATTGAAACCAACTAAATTTTATTTTTTTTTAACGGTATAAGTCTTATGAAATATTAGTTATTTTAAAGGAGGTACACTTTTTTTATGTTTTTTGATGAATGCCAGCAATAGTAAGTGAATTAGGCTGAATGTCTTACATTCGGCCTATTTCTTTTTAGAGGATTACGTCATGGAAATGATGGCTAAACCAACTTTTTTTGGTAAATTTGGACGCGTTGCTCTCCCGGTGGCTTTGCAAAATGCATTTGGCTTTTTTGGATAAATAACTAGTTTTTGAAAAGATTAGTTATTTTATTTTTTTAAGGCAATATTGAAATTAAGTTTTTGTCCTATCTGAAATGGATGTATGAATTCTGAAAATCGCAAGAAAAACGGTAGGAGCAATTTTATATTTGTAGATTTCTACAACAAAAAATTCAATAATCGTTAGCAATGACAAGAAATAATTTAGCAGCTATTACGGCTGTAGGTGGCTATGTTCCTAGCACTGTACTGGATAATTATCAACTTGAAAAAATGGTCGATACTTCAAACGACTGGATTTTATCAAGAACAGGAATACAAGAGAGACGTATACTGACTGATCCCGAAAAAGCGACTTCAGACATGGCTGCAGAGGCCATAAAAGACCTTTTAGAAAATTCTGATACTAATCCCGAAGAAATCGATTGTTTGGTACTGGCAACAGCAACACCGGATCAATTACTGGCTCCTACAGCACCTGTAGTATGTCAGAAAGCAGGACTTACAAATGCTTGGGGATTTGACCTTAACGGAGCGTGTAGTGGTTTCTTGTATGCTTTATCAACTGCTGCGGCATTAATAGAATCAGGGAGACATAAAAAAGTAATCGTTGTGGGTGTAGATACCATGAGCAGGATTATCGATTATACAGACCGCAATACCTGTGTATTGTTTGGAGATGGTGCAGGTGCCGTATTATTGGAAGCCTCTGAAAACAATGGATTAAAGGATTTTGTATTAAAAACCAATGGAGCGGGCAGCGAATTTCTGTCGGTTTCAGGAGGAGGTTCTCTTAAACCTTTTCACGATGGTACATTAGAAAATCGGGAACAATTCGTAAAACAGGACGGAAGAACTGTATTTAAGAATGCTATTGAAAGTATGACCAATACGTGCAATGAAATCCTGGAACGCAATCTTTTGGACGTGACAGATGTGGATTGGGTGATCCCGCATCAGGCCAATATTCGTATTATAAATGCTGTAGCGAGTAATTTAAATGTACCAATGGAAAAAGTAAAGGTAAATATTGAGCGTTATGGTAACACTACAGCGGCTACAATACCTTTATGCTTATGGGATTTTAAAAATGATTTCAAAACAGGAGATCGATTATTGCTTACCGCATTTGGAGCCGGATTTACATTTGGAAGCTGCTACCTGAGTTGGGGAAAATAAAAAGTAAAACACTATAACCATTTCTTTTGTTTAATAAAGTCTGGTTAGTATTATAAAAGTAAAAACGTTGTATTGGATCAAATCCGATACAACGTTTTTTTATGTTCTTAAAGTTTAGACTTTTCTAACACTGTGATTGGGCACTTCCCACCAATTTTTTATCCCACCGGGTATTATATCTTCGGTATTCAGAAAGCGTTCTATGATGTTTTGTACACGGCTGTCTTTCAGAAACAAGCCATGAAAATCTAAATTATTACTGATTTCATCAAAAAAGTTTTCTTTTTTCACAGCCAGTGTAGTAATGTCTTTTGCATATATAGACGAGCTCTTAAAAGGTACGGTGCCGTCTCCGGAATCAATTCCTTTTTTTAGTGAGTCTAAATCCACCAGGTTTTTGGTAGTGAACTTCTTTTTGTCAACCAATAATTGCGTATAGGTATTGTCTTTTTCTCCTACTACAATCACCATTTTATCTTTTACGGCTTGTGGCAATTCTGATAAGTTTTTAGAGCCGGTGGGTCCATGAAACTCTTTTAATAGCGCCAATCGTGCATCGAAAAGTTCTTCAATGTCATCATAAATATTGTTTTGCCAGTATTTTTTTTCGAAAAGATTTAAGGGTTGTTTATCGTCTTTATAGATCATGGCATTTGCGTAGACAGGGAGCAATTCGTAAACTCCGGGATAGGTGCGAATTACTTTTCGCATGTCTTCATTTCTGCCTATGGCCCAGTTGAGGATGCTGCGTAATCCACCATCACCTTTTACCATATGCACCATAGCATAAGGGGAACCTAAAAATGGCGGAGCATTCATTACGATTTTGTCAATACCGGAATAGTCATCTTTTAAAAGATTCAAATAACAGGTTAAGACCAATCCTCCCATGCTGTGCGTGACAAATCGGAATCCTTCAATGTTTTGGCCTTTTAGTTTATTGCGAAGGTATTCTACATATAATTTGAGCCTTTTGGCACTTTCCATATTCGACATTCGCCAATCGTAACCAAACAAATAGATGGGCGTATCTTTATAAAGCGGATTGTCATTAAGCTTAGCTTTCAATTTAAGTATACTGTTCTCATAAGGAAACCGCGCAATATGATTGCGTTCGACAATAGATTCAATACTCTGATCGTAAAGCGGATTCAATTGCAGGTATTCTTTAATATAAGGTCCTGTAATTGCCGTACCGATAGAAGTACTTAAAGTGTCATAAGCATTCCAGATATAATTGAAATCAAAAGTATTGCTGTTGACTAAACTGGTGGCTTGAATACCGGGGATAAAAATAATTGGTTTCATGATTACTTACGATTTAATTGATACAAGTTTTCTGATTCTTTGCTAATAGATTTTGAACACGATAAAAAGAGATAAGTGTTTTACAAAAGTAAGTGAAATATTATTTTTTTATACCCATAGCATATTTAGTCGCTATTTTTTTCAATTTTAAGGATTTATAAATACCGAATTATCTTTTAAAATATTAAGGTCGATCTTAGGATTCTGACCAATAGCTCCACTTTCTGTAAATTGCCAGATTGCCCAATCCGTCCATCCATTAGGTATTGTAACCTTTAGACAGTTTGGTTGTGCTGGATAATAAGAGATCCATAGTTTCAGATTGCCTAAAGTGTGTGTTTTGGGTAACTTTCTGTCCAGATACTCTTTACGGCTATAGATTATCGGTCCTGCGTTCATTCCTGTTTGGATAATGGAAGCAAAGGTTTTAATCCACAGCATATAGTCGGCTGGTTTTAAAGGAGTGTCCCAGCTCGCCTGATCTTCCAAATCCATTACTAAAGCTAAATTGGACTTGGGTAAGGCTTTCATCAAATTGAGTGCTTCATTGGCTTCTGCAGTGGCATCAGAAACAACGGTTCCTCCATTTCGAGCATCAGGACGACAGAAATGATAGTAGCCAATTTTGATGTTTTTGCTTACTGCATTTTGAGCATTTTCTTTTGCCTTTGCATCCGGAGTTCCAACACCTTCGGATAGTTTTATATAAGAAAAACGAACTCCGACTTTAACAAATCCAGCCCAATCCGGTTTAGCATTATGATGCGAAACATCAACTCCTAATTGGTAGTTGGCAGGAAGATTTGTCGGAAGCCCCTTTAAACTTACGGTAGATGGAGATGTAGGAGCGGGAGCGGGAGCTGGTGGTGTAGGAGCTGCTGGTGGTGTAGACGTCGGAGGATTAGCAGCAGCAGGTGCAGCGCTTAGTTTTGTCAAGCCATTTGCCCAATAATATTGTCCAAGACTATCCTTTAGCCATTTTCCTAAACTAGGATTAGGTATATTGGTTTCTGGTTCTAATTCGAGTATCATATCTTGTGTTACCTGAGAAATGATATTTTGTGTTTTAAAATCGGCTACCGGTGCTTTACGTACGTTAAGTCGCGGTACTATTACTTTATATCGGTCCATGGCTATCCTACTGCTTCAGGGTTAGTATTGCTGTTCACTGTTACCTGAACAGGTTGAGTTTCCGGGGTTGGGTTTGTAGAACCATTTCCACTGGTTTCTTTTTTACCTGTTCCTCGGATTTTAATAAATTTCTGTAATAAATCAAACCAAAACGGAGCACCTAAACAAACACCGAATGCGAGAAGCAGAAAGCCCAAAAGTTTTCTTGCATTGGTGGATTGCTCCAATACGTAGCGGGCTTTGAGTTTTATCCAATGGTCATCATACAAACGTTGTAGTGCTTTTTGAGCGTAAAATTTTTTAGCGTCTTTTGGAACTTTTAGCGTGACATCAGCTTTAAGTTCTTTTGTTATGCTTGCGAGTTCACCAGCGTATTCCTTCGAGACCAACGTACTGTCTCTTTTTAAACCATAATCTCCCCAACCTATTGCCAAGAGATTATTGGCTTCTTTAATCTGGCCATTCAATTGTTTTTTTATTGTGTCAATTTGACTTTTATATTGTACCAATGGATCTTTGGGAAGTTTAGCCTTTGGTGTCGATGCGGTGTCAGTTGAGGTTTGCTGGTAGCCGGCTGCTTTTAAGCCGTCGGCTTCTTTTATAGCTAATTCAACCAACTTATCTCTGGCATCTTTATCGGTACTTATTTTACCGGCGATTTCAATAATATCAACATTAAAGCAAATCGCAATAACCAATCCGATACTAAACAACCAAAATTGAACTTGTTTTTTGTACCATCCGGCAATTCTGTTCATACTGTCATCGTACCAGTCTTCAATTTGTTTGGTAAATGTCTCGATATTTTGATAGCTTTTCTGTAGATAAAGCTGTAGTATTTCAAGTGTTTCGGTATCAATATCAGTATGTTGTGCTTTAAAATTAGCGATTAAAGCTTGACCGGCAGGACTAAGTAAATAGTCCACCAGATAGTATATTTTTATAATACTTGGGGCATCTTTAAGATTTACATTTACTTTTTTCGCCTTGACATAAGCAATGACAGCTGCTTCGTGGTCTTGATAGTATTTTTTTAGAACCTCAATTAAGATGGTCGAAAAATTCTCTTTGGAGATATAGGAAGGAATCGAATTTCGATTGCTATAACCGTAATTTTTGATCACGGGATGCTCATAAAATTTATCGCCCAGTTTTTCTTTCGAAATGGGTTTGTAACCCACAATCAATTTAAAAGGCTCCAGTATAGTTTCAAAAAAGGACTTTAGTGTTTCGAGCCATAACCATTCCTTGCGCTCGGTATTAGACAACATACTGTCAACGATACCTTTTTTTAGCATTCTCGCTCTTAATCCGAAGAGGGTAGAAAAGGCTTCATTTACAGAAGTGGCCAATAAGCTGTATAAAAGATAAATAAAAACCAGACCAATGGCAGTATCCAGTACGGGAGAATTAAGCATAATTTGTAGTTTTATGAATCATCGATTTATTTTAAAGAATAGCAGGTATTGCATTTTAATTTGGATACTTCCAATTACCTTCCCATTATTTCGCTTTTAGGCTCGGAATTACACTCTGAATAATTTAAGTTGACCTTACTTTAACAGGCTTAAACAAAGTATTTTTTAGCGGATAGATGTAGGGTCTAAAGTATTAAAGATTTTTTTTTTGGAGTAGCGTATTAGTACCTGTTTTTGTATTGTAATTATGAGGTGTTTTTTATTCAGGTAAGGAAGTGTTTTTATTTTGGATTCTTTTTTCAATTAGAAATAATTAATCCGGATTTTAATTGCCGTTGGTTTTAACCAACGGTTGTGTTTGTTTGAGACAATAGGCTTTAGCCAAAATAATTGTAGGCAAAGTTTTGGCTAAAGCATTCTTGAATGTTCTTTTAAATCCGTTGATTAAAACCAACGGCTATTCAAAAAAAAAAAATACTAATTTAAACAGAATACAATATGATGCAATTGCCATTATATGTAAAATAAATAATCACGCAATAAGCGTTTAAAATAGAGTAGATTCTGACCATTTTTTTAGGGAATAAACTACTATTCATTCATAAGTAAGTTTATTCTTTCCGAGGCACTACACAGGGGTAACATCGGGCCTCAAATGTTAATAATATGTTTCGTAATTGGCTGGTTTTATTAATGTAAACGTAACCTTTTTGACCTACCCTGAGCTTTAATTTTGGAGACATAGTATAAGAAACCAATACTTGTATATATGTCGCTTTTCAGAGTAAGAATTCATCGCAAAAAAACAATCCGTATCGATGTTGTAGTAAACCTTGTTTGTTTGACAACAGTTGCAAAAGCGTTGTATTATGTATAAGAAATATACTGACGAAGAACTTGTTGCATTATTAAAACAAGGAAAAGACAGAGCTTTTGATGAATTGTATTTTCGATACAGAGATGTATTAGTCCGCTTTGTATACCAGCGAATAAAATCGATTCCGATTTCAGAAGAAATTGTTCAGGAAGTTTTTACCACTATTTGGGAGCGACGCAAAACGCTGGTCATTCAAAAAAAGTTTTCGGCATATATGTACACTTCAGTTCGTTATGTAACGCTCGACTATATTAAATCCAACCAAATGACGGATGCCTACTGTAAAGAGGTCTTTGATCGAAATACAGTTATTGAAGGGAATAATAATACCACAGAAGAATCAATCTATCATGATGAGCTACAACAAGCTTTAGACAAAGCCACTTCTTTGCTGCCAAAAAAGGCTAAAGAGGTTTTTATCCTGAGTCGTTTTAAGCAGTATACCAACAAAGAAATAGCTGATGAGCTTAATGTATCTCACGAGACCGTGAAGTATCATATTGCCTATGCGCTAAAATTCATGCGCCTTTATTTGGGACAATTTAATTTATAACAGATTTCAATGCTAAGGTATTCTTTTGGTTTCTTAACAAAAGGGTAACCTTGAGCACCTACCTGAAATCGGAATTCCTAAGACTTACTATTAAAGCAATAACTATATAATGCCTGAGAAATTACATCAAGATATCAAAACTTTTTTAGAAGGTAAATCTTCTTTAAAAGGAAAAGAAATGTGGGACAACTGGTACAACAATCCCGGAGAAATATTCGAACACGAGGTGGTTATACAATCGGATATTTCAAAACTAAAGAGAGAAATCAAAGCCATCAAAAAATCAAACGAAGTTATTTCGCTAAACACCAGAAATTGGATCATGGCGGCTTCTGTAGTGCTTTTAGCGGGCTTGTCCTGTTTTTTCTATCTGTCTACCGAAACAAGTATCCTTAAAGAATATGCTACAAAACCCGGAGAACATACCAAGATAACTTTGAGCGACGGAACACAGATCTGGCTTAATGCGGGAAGCCTTTTAAAATACCCTGCTGAATTCGAAGGAGATACTCGCGAAGTTTCTTTAACAGGAGAAGCTTTTTTTGATGTGGCAAAAGATAAAAAACATCCTTTTATCATTCACACCAATAAAATGGATACTAAAGTGTTAGGTACCAGTTTTAATGTACAGGCCTATCCCGATCAAACGACACAGGAGGTTTCTGTACTAACAGGAAGAGTAAATGTAAAATCGACTGTTACGGAAGAGAACGTTTATGTAACGCCGGGTCAGAAAGTGGTTTTTAAATCAAAAAACAGTAGTCTGCATGCTTTTAGTAACATTCCGATGAACTCCATTTCGCTATGGCGAAAGAATATTATTGTTTTTGAAGACACCCCATTATCGGAAGTAATTACAACGATCAACCGCAATTATAATATCGCTGTATCTGTTGAAAATAAGGATCTGAACAACCTCAAAATAAGCGCCTACTTTAAAGAATTACCGCCTGATCAGGTGATCCGATTGGTGTGTACTATTATCAATGCCAAGTACAAACTCGAGTCCGGAGTGTACCGGATTGAATAACTTTTAGAATAGAATGAAACTCCAAAAAAACAACAATAACTAAAGGAATAATCAAAATTAAAAATTATGAATGAAAAACAACTGCGGTACGTCGCAAAGTGTCAAAGCATTAAAAAAGGTCTTCAGACCCAATTGATTCTGTTCACTGCTTTATTTTTTATCGGATTAACGGCAAAGGCCGGAAATGTTGAGAGGGACAAAAGAATAACTTTAAAAGTAGAAAATGAAAGTATAAAAAATATTCTTCAAAAAATTGAAAATCAGGTGGACGTGCATTTTATGTATGAAGCCAATCAGATCAATACCAATCAAAAAGCAAGTTTAAAACTAAACAATGTCACGCTGGAATATGCGTTGGATAAAATTTGCAGCAGTTTTTTCCTGAAGTATGAAATAATCAACAACAATATTGTGATTAAGAAAAATCAGAAAGTAAGTGATGCGGGACAAAATAAAATTACGATATCCGGAACCGTTTTTGGTGGTGATGACGGAATGCCGTTACCGGGAGTAGAGATTAAAGATAAAGGTTCCAGTGCAGCCACCGTAACTGATTATGACGGAACTTTTACACTGGAAATTCATTCGGCTGAAGCGCTGTTGGTTTTTTCTTATGTAGGGTATATTACGCAGGAAATTAAGGTTACTGAAAGCCGAAAAAATCTAAATATCAAATTAGCTGCCGATGTAAAACAATTACAGGAAGTAGTAGTAATGGGATATGGAAGTGTAAAAAAGAAAGAAGTTTTGGGAGCTGTGGGATCTGTTTCTATGAAAGAAACCGCAAGCAGAACCTACAATACTGCTGCCGAATTGCTACAAGGAACCGTTTCGGGTGTTACGGTTATTAATAATGGAGGTGATCCAACAGGAGAACCTACAATCAATATTCGTGGGATAGGTTCTTTAAATGCCGAAACTCCGCTGATTGTATTAGACGGAATTATTTATAGTGGTTCATTAAATACCATTAACCCTAATGATATTGCTTCTATCAGTGTTTTAAAAGATGCGGCTTCGGCGGCTATTTATGGAGCGAGAGCTTCGGGAGGTGTGATTTTAATTACTTCTAAAAAGGGTACTTCTGAAAAAATTAATGTCAATGTAAATTATCAGGGAGGTTTTCAGAATGTAGCCAAAAAATTGAAAGTATTAAACGCAGCAGAATATGCAGACGCCATGAATACGGCCAGAGATAATGCAGGATTGCCAAGAATACCGGCTTTTGATCCCGCATTTGAACCTACTGCCAGAATGACCAAAACCGATTGGATGGATGAAATTTTTCAGACTGGTGAAATTCAGGATTTATCTATTTCGGTAAATGGAAAAACAGAAAAATCTAATTTCTTTCTTTCAGGAAGTTATCGAAAAAACGAAGGAATATTATTGAACACCTTTGCAAGACGTTATACAGCCCGTGCCAATTCTTCTTTTAAACTGGCACCCAATTTTACAATAGGAGAGAATTTGACGTATTCGTTAACAGATGGTCAGAGTGCCAATACTTCAAGTGCTTACACAGGAGCAATTTTAGGAGCGATTTTGTATCCGCCAAATGCAACGGTTTATAGAGAAGACGGTTCCGGTTCTTTTGGTGGAGTACCTGAAAAATACATCGGATCGTATGGAGATGTTATTAATCCGGTGGCTTATTTGAAAAGGCTGGACAACAACAATCCTGTTTCTACTATTTTGATCAACCCTTATGCGGAATGGGAAATTGTAAAAGGGTTAAGATTTAAATCAAATTGGGGGTATACCAGAATTCAAAGTGATTATAAAGATTTTACCGTAAAGATTACAGAACCGGGTAAAGTATTTGATTTTAACAGATTAACTCAAACCACTTCTACCACAACCGATTTATTGAGCGAACAAACCCTTTCGTACGATAAAACATTTGGGAAACACAGTTTTAAAGCTTTGGCAGGATACACTTATCAACAAACCAAAAGGAATTTTTACAGTGTACAAGGTACCGGTTTTGATAACGAAGATCCATCACAACGTTATTTGCTTAATGCCAAATTAGTACAGCAATTAGGAGCAGGAATGTCTGAAGAAATTATTTCTTCTTATGTCGGAAGGTTAAATTATGATTTCAGTCAAAAATACCTGTTCTCGGGAATTGTGCGTCGCGACGGAACTTCAAAATTGACTTCTGCAAACCGTTGGAGAGTTTATCCTTCAGTATCTGCGGGTTGGTTAATTTCTGAAGAAGATTTTATGAAAAACATTAGTTCAACCGTAAACAGTTTAAAACTTCGTGCGAGTTGGGGACAGATTGGAAATTTAGGAAACTTAGGACCTTATCAGTTTAGTGTACCGTTAAATCAGACTTCTGCTTTAATTGGATCGACTCCGGTGATTAATTACGGTTATTCGGAAAACGAATTGTCAAATCCGGCTTTAAAATGGGAAAGCTCAGAGCAAACCAACTTAGGTTTAGACTTCACTCTTTTCAACAACAGTCTTACAGGATCGGTAGACGTTTATAAAAAAACAAACAAAGACATGCTCGTTCGTGACCAGTTGCCTGGAGTATCGGGAACACCACTAGGACGAATTGTAAACTCGGGCGATGTAGAGAACAAAGGACTTGAATTAAGTCTTACGTATCAAAAAACAAGAGGTGATTTTAAATTTGATGTGACGGCGAATGCTGCTTTCTTAGACAACAGAATTGTTTCGATCAAAGACGGTTTAACCTCTCTTGAACCACTTAATTTGAGCAGAGTTCGTAGTTTGCCTTTAGCCAATATTTATCAGGTAGGAAGTCCGGTTGGTGCCTTTTACGGGTATAAAACAGACGGATTGTTCCAAAGTAATGCAGAAGCAAAAGCTTATGTGAATTCAAGTGGTGCCGTATATCAACCAAATGCAGTTGCCGGAGATATGAAATTTAGAGATGTAAACGGAGACGGTGTGATTAATAATAACGACAGGGTAGTACTGGGGAATCCGTTTCCAAAAACCACATTCAGTTTAAATTCTAATTTCAGATACAAAGGATTTGATATGAACATCTTTTTAAGCGGTGCGGCAGGTAACAGCGTTTTTAATGCGGTAAAATATACCGGTTTAAACGGTTCTTTCCCTGGGTATAATTTATTGGCAGAGTCAAAAGATGCGTGGTCACCACAGAATACAGGATCAAATATTCCGGTACTTTCAGCAACAGACAATAACAATAACTTCGGACGAATTTCTGATTTTTATATTGAAGATGCCTCTTACCTGAGATTAAAAAATGTGGCAATTGGGTATACAATTAAAGAAGCTTGGTTAAACGGAAAAGCAAACTTAAGGTTCTTTATTTCAGCTCAGAATCTCTTTACGATTACTAAATATTCAGGAATGGACCCCGAAGTAGGTCTTTCTAATTTCGGACTGGATTTAGGGAAATACCCGCTGTCCAGAATTTATATGACGGGTATAAACGCTACTTTTTAAAAAAAACATAAAACATAAAAAATGAAAAAGATAAGTATTTTATTGTTGAGTTTTACAATGCTGCTTGGAACGACAGCCTGTGAAAGTGAACTTGATCTGATACCACAAGGAGCGCCTTCGAGCGGAAATTTCTGGAAAACACCCGCAGATGCCAAGGCTGGAGTAAATGCTATTTATGCCTTGTATTCGGATGATAATATGTACGGACGTGGGTTTTTCTGGCTCAACAATGCCAGTGATGATATCGGAACCAAACCAAGACAAAATGCAGAACGTATCAAAAACTTTATTGTTGACGGATCTGAATCCGACACAAAAGACATCTGGAGATTGCATTATGAAGTAATGAAACGTTGTAACGATGTACTGCGTAATATTCCAAACATTCCATTAGAGGAGAAAACAAAAAAAATGATGTTGGGAGAAGCCTATTTTAATCATGCCGTTATGCATTTAGAATTGGCGTATCATTATGGCGATGATCGCGCGGGAATCCCTATTCAGGATAGAAACGACCCTACGAATGTTTATGTACCGCGAGCAAAAAATGTAGCGGAGAATTACGCTTATATTGCTGCTGATCTGGTTAAAGCGGCTGACTTATTGCCTTATTTCAGTGAACTTACGGCAGACAATTACGGCCGTGCGCACAAAACGGCTGCGTGGGCGTATTTGGTTCGTACGTATTTGTATGCCAAAGACTGGGACAATGCCATTAAGTACGCAAATATGGTTGTTAACAGTGGAAAACATGCTTTGCTTCCTAATTTTGAAGATGTATTTAAAATCAAAAACAACTGGTCATCAGAATACATTTGGTCTGTTACTTCAAGTGCCGACAATACTTCACTTGGGTCAATCTTTCCGGGTGTTTGTCTCGAAGATAAAGGTTGGGGAGCTTATAATGGTTGGGGGAATTTTTACCCAACCAAAGAATTATTTGATGCTTATGATCCTGCCGATAAACGTCGTAGTGCGACTATTCTACAAAAAGGAGATTCGTTTATGTACTTTGGTCAATTGGTTACTTTTAATGAAGGAAAATATGTAGTGAGTTCAAGTAACAGAACAGGCTATCAGTTTAAAAAGTATATGGAGCCGTTTGGTTATGCAAAAACCACTTCGGGAGGAATTGATATTCGTTATGTAAATGCAAATGGAGACAAACCTTCAACCGCATTAAATGTACCACTATTGCGTTATGCCGATGTGATTCTGATGTTGGCTGAAGCAAAATTGAAGAAAGGACAAAGTGCAGATACCGAAATAAACTTGATTCGTAATCGTGCAGGTTTAACTTCTATTTCTGGAGCAACATTAACCGATTTAAAAAGAGAAAGACGTTGCGAATTAGCCGGAGAATGGACAGATCGCCATTTTGACCTTGTTCGTTGGGGTGATGCCGAAGCAACCTATGCCAAACCGTTACACCATTATAACGGAACGGTAATTTATCCTGCTCGTAATTTTAACCCTGCTATTCACCATGTTTGGCCAATACCCCCGGATGAAATTGCAGTAAGTAAAGGAGCTTTGTCTCAAAACAAAGGTTGGTAAAAAGTAGTTTCATTTGTTTGTGTTTTGTTACGCTGCGGGCTTCTAAGGAGTCTGCAGTCGTAAACAAAATGACAACTTTTACAGATAATTTAATAAGCCAGTCCTGTGTTAAGAAGGGCTGGTTTGTGTTTTTAAAGAATGGATAACAGAGAATAGATGGTTTCTGTTTTTTATTGTAGGAATTTTAAGTTTAAAACTTTTAATATCAATAACTTATGTCTGTTTTGTTAAAGTTGGTTTGTAACTTTTGAAACGGATAATTTATAATAAATATGAAAAAAATAAGCACCTTTTTTTGCCTTCTTTTCTGCCTTTTTTTGCAGGCGCAAGAATACAGTTCGTCCAATATACATTCTCATAATGACTATGCAGGGGCGCTTCCTTTTTACGAGGCTTATGCTAATGAAACAGGGGTTATTGAAGCCGATGTTTTTTTAGTGAAAAATGATTTGATTGTGGCTCATACTTCTGAAGAAATTAAAGTTGGTAATTCGTTGCGTAACCTTTATTTGGAGCCTCTTTTATTGAAATTTAAAGCGCTGGGCGGTAAAGCCTATAAAAGTGATAAACCGTTGCTTTTGATGATTGATATAAAGTCAGAGGCAGAAGCTACTTTGAAAGTAATTGTGGAACAGTTAAAAATGTATCCGGATCTAATTTCAAACAAAAATTTCAAAGTAGTTATTTCGGGAAGCAGACCGGCTCCTTCAAAATGGAGCGAGTACCCGGCGTTTATTTATTTCGACGGAAGAGTAAACGAAACCTATGCAGCTCAGGAATTGTCGCGTGTAGAAATGATCAGTGAAGATTTGAAAGAACTTACCGTTTGGAACGGAAAAGGGGTTCTGACCCAAACCGATTCTGAAAAAATACAAGCAGTAATCAAAAAAGTACACGATCAGCATAAGAAAATCAGGTTTTGGTCTACGCAGGACAATGTAAATACCTGGATGACTTTAATGAACCTTCATGTCGATTATATTGCAACGGATAATACATCGGCCTTGACACAATTCATTAAAAATATCAAGTCTACTTTTTACCAGAATAGCGAGTTTTATGAAACTTATGTCCCTAAAAATGGCGCTGTATTTCCTAAAAATAAACGTCCAAAGAATGTGATTCTCCTTATTGGTGACGGAATGGGACTGACGCAGATTTATGCTGGTTACACCGCCAACAAAGGAAGATTAAATTTGTTTACTATCCCTACCGAAGGATTTTCGATAACCAAAGCCTCCGACAGTTACATTACAGATTCGGCTGCCGGAGCAACGGCTATGGCTTCGGGGCATAAAACCAATAACCGTTTTATTGGAGTGGATGAAAAAGGACAATCTTTAGAATCGATAACAGAGAAATTGGCTAAGAAAAAATATAAAACGGCGCTCATTTCGTGTGGTAATATTACCGATGCAACACCAGCTGCTTTTTATGCACATCAATCAGACCGAAGTTATAGTGAAGCAATCGCAGCAGATTTTTTATCTAATCCCGTTGATATCTTAATTGGAGGAGGAACAAAAGAGTTCAGATCCCGAAAAGATGGTAAAAATCTTGCTGAGGTTTTACAGAAGAAAGGTTATACTTTTTCGGATCAATTTAATGCTCTAGATACCATCAGGAACAATCGTTTTGTAGTATTGGATGATGCTTCGGTGGTTTCCATAAAAGACGGAAGAGGTGATTTTTTAGCGAAATCATTGGCTAAAGCTACAACCACTTTTTCTAAAACTACAAGTCCGTTTTTTATAATGGCAGAAGGCGCACAGATTGATTATGGAGGTCACAGTAATAATGTGGAATATGTGGTGCGTGAAATGCTAGATTTTGACCGTTTGGTTGGACAGGCGATGGAGTTTGTAGACAAAAATCCGGAAACCCTGCTAATTGTAACCGCAGACCACGAGACCGGAGGACTTTCTTTGATTGACGGTAGTATAGAAAAAGGATATGTACACGGAAGTTTCAGTACAAACGATCACACCTCGGTAACCGTTCCTGTTTTTGCATATGGTCCCGGTGCTCAGAATTTTATGGGAGTGTATCAAAACACAGAGATTTACAATAAAATAATGCAATTACTGGAAACGAAATAAGCCTTTTCTAAAAAGTTAACTGCAGTATAGATTCCAAAAAGCTATGTCTCTATGTGTTAAAAACTTTGCGTCTTTGTGAAAAACATTCCTGGTGCAATAACAACGCAATTTTTTAACACATAGAGACATAGAAATATTTATTGATGGAAAAAAGAATTTTTTTAGTTCAATATTGGCTCGCATAGCTTTGTTATCTTGGAAAAGGAGGATGACTTACGAAGGATTTTTTATTAATAAGTAGTATCATGAATAGAATAATTTTTAGCTTAGTTGTAATGCTGAGTTTTACAGCTGGTTTTGCACAGAAAAATAATAAAGTTTCAGGAATCGTATTTGCCGATACGAATCAAAATGCTGTTCTTGATAAAGATGAGGTAGTACTGTCTAATGTTTTGGTTTCTAATGGTAAAGATATTGTTGAAACCAATTCAAAAGGAAAATACAGCATTACAAAAATAGAAGGAAATACTGTTTTTGTAATTAAACCGACGGGGTATATTTCAAAGAAAAACAAACAGAACAGCGTGCAGTTTTATGTGTCGTTTGATGCAATAAAAGACGTTAAAAATTACAATTTCCCCTTGATTCCGAATGCTGAAAATAAAGACGTAAAAGTGGTGTTGTTAGGAGATACTCAGGTTGATGTGATGGATGATATTCACCACGTAGGAAAGTTGGTTACCGAAGAATTAATGGATCAGAAAATTGATTTTATAGTGCCGCTTGGAGATCTTTCGTTTGATAATCTGACTATTTTTAAACCATTGTCAGAAACCTTAGGGCTTATTGGAGCTCCCATTTTTTATACCATTGGCAATCACGATCTGAATTTTAAAGAAACCGCTTTTGAGGATCGGGATAAAAGTTTTGAAAGTATTTTTGGCCCGTCTTATTACGCATTCGAGTACGGAAATCAGTTCTTTTTAGTGCTGAATAATATTTATCCTGTTAACGAAAAAGGATATGTAGGACGTCTTGATGAGACGCAAAAACAATTCATAACCAATCTGATAACAGTAAAAAAAGGCGCTTTTAATTCGATTCATTTGTTTATGCACATTCCTCTTGAAGAAATGGAAGATCAAGATTGGATTATAAAATCACTGGCTCCTTTTGAAGAGGTACTGATTAGTGCCGGACATACCCATACCCAATATCATAAATATTTTGAAAGAGAGGCAGGACGAAAGCCAATCCATGAGTTAGTTGCCGGCGCCGTATGCGGTTCCTGGTGGCAAGGTCCACATGATCAGAACCAGATTCCGTTTGCGTTGATGTACGACGGTACACCAAAAGGTTATTGGACAGTCGGAATTAATCAGGATCGTTATACCTACGATTATAAAGTTTCCGGAGCACCCAATACTAAACAAATGGACATCACCGTTCCAAATACTAACGAATGGGATACGACACTCAATGCTCTGAATGACAATTACATTTACGCCAATGTATTTGCTGCAGATGACGCGACAAAAGTGTATGTAAATTTTGATAACGGAAGTTGGAGTGAAATGGTAAAATATGAAGGTATTTCGCCCAATATTCAAAAACAATACTATCTGCAAAGTCAGGGGAGATATGCCAGTATGAAAATTTCTAATTCCCCAAAGCCGGAAACGATTAGTACACATTTGTGGAGGATTGCAAAGCCAGACAATCTACCGTCCGGTGCTCATAGTGTTCAAATAAAAGCTTTAGGAAAAGAGATTAATCTGGAAGCACATGGTAATGCGGTATTGTGGGTAAAGTGAGAATAAAAAAAATCGTTTGCTGTAATTGTAAGAGATAGAGACTTCAGTATAGCTCATGAAATGGTTCTCGCCAAGTCGCAAAGCCGCCAAGTTTTAAAAATAAAATAAAATAAAAAAACTTTGCGACTTTGCGTCTTTGTGCGATTTTTTTTAGCCCTGAAGAAGCATCGTTCAGATGTAAATTATGGCATGGTTTCGATCTGTCCTAATTTTTTTTCATCACTGTGTAACATATTCTTAAAAGACACGACTAATCTAGAGCTTTTCAATAGCTGTAATTGCTAAAAACTTTATTGCAGCAGACATAAAATATAGAATTTAATTACGGTTCTTTGCATTTTTCTACAGCATTGAAATTGGCAAAGCGATTCAATAGATTTCCAATCTGAGATCCTTGCAGTTTTATGTTTTCAATTTTGAAACACAATATAATTGCCGTCAAACAGTTTAGAGTAGTTATCATAGTTAAGTTATGGACAATAGGAAGTTTATAGTAAGTTTGAAAAAAGGCAATGAAGCATCCTTCAAAGAGGTTTATCTTACTTATTATGATCGATTGGTAAGTATCGCTAAAAGATTCGACTTTAAACTTCTAACTCCTGAAGACTTTGTTCAGGAAACTTTTCTAAGACTTTACGATAAGCGGGAATTACTTCACGAAGATGTTTTGTTGGACAAACAATTGTTTACGATCTGCAAAAATATCATCCTCAATCATGTGAACAGAGAAAATAAAATAGTTCAACTTAATCCTTTAAAAGTTGAAATTGCAGAAGAGGTTACGGATACAGGAGATTTTGAAGAAAAAAAAGAAAAATTATACAATTTTATAAATCAGCTTCCTGAACAACAACAAAAAATATTCACTTTACACAAACTGGAAAATCTTAGCTATAAAGAAATTGCAGCACTTACGGATCTTTCTGAGAAGACCATTGCCAATCATATTTATCTTGCCAGTAAATTTATTAGAAAAAAAATCGAAAACCATTAGGAACTTTTCCGTTTTCGTTTGTTATATATAAAAACAGACTGTAGAAATGGATATAGAAGTTTACAAAACCGATGTTAGAACAAAAGAGCAAGCTAGGCATATTGTAGCATTGTTGCAATTTGTTATTTCTGATTGTATCATGAACTTTGACACAGAAGGTTGTGATACTATTTTAAGAATTGAGACCAATAGAGATATTAAAGAAATGGTCTATGGTGTTTTTAATAAACAAGGATATTATTGTCAGAAACTTTAACGCCCCAAAGATATGGATGAAAATAAACTGGAAGAAGAATTAAAAAAAATGTGGGAGGAGACCCCTGTTTCGCATTCAGATAGTGAAAAAGAAACTTCTTGGGAGCAATTCCAAGCAAAAACCTTTCCTTCGAAAGAACGGAAATTGAAACCCTGGATGTATTATGCAGCGGCAGCGGCAATTTTAATTTTTGGCTTTATTGGAACCAGAGTTTTCAACACTGATAACCCATTACAAGTGGATAATTTTGTTGCTTCAACTGTCATTGAAAATCCAACTTCTAAGGTAAAAAGTGTATTCTTACCCGATAGTTCAGTGGTAGAATTAAGCCCGAATTCTAAAATCAAATACGTCAGTAATTTTGTTGCAAACAGAAAGATCGAGGTAGAAGGATCAGCCTATTTTAAAGTTAAAAAAGATAAAAAACATCCTTTTCAGGTTTTTTGCAAGGAGACCACTACAACTGTTCTAGGGACTTCCTTTTCAGTTAACGGATCTACTGATAAAGAAGTAGTTGTTGAACTTTTTGAGGGAAGTGTTCAGATGAATGTAAAAGACCAAAAAGAAAACTGGATACTGAAACCCGGTGAAAAATTTACCTATAGCAATAAGATTGTAGCAGTGACCGATTTCAACCGCTTTGTGGATTTTGAAAATGAAAAACTAGTAGTACTCAGTACCTACATTGAGACCAACTATGGCTATAAAATGATACTCCCAAAAGAATTTGATACTCAAAGAATTACATTGAGAATCAATAAAAAGGAAAATTTAAAAACCATAATCCAATTAATCTCAGAAATGTATAACCTAAATTTTGAAGTAAATGAAGAAATAAAGCAGATTACTTTTCAATAGAAAAGAAAAGGATGCACTAGCCGCGAAACTAAACATCCTCCCTTAGTATGGATAGCATGATGCTATTCCACTTAATAATATTCAAAAATACAAATTTTTATGAAGCATTTAATTACAGTATGCTTTTTTTTACTCAGTTTTAGTGTGTTTTCCCAAAACGTAACGGTTACAGTAGATCAAACCGTAACATTAAAAGAATTATTTAAGCAAATTGAACAACAAACAGACTTTAAATTTGCCTTTACGGATCAAATTGATACCAGTCAGAAATATTTTACAAGAAAAAACACTTACAAAAAGATCGAAATAGAGAAACTGATCGCCGAACTGAATAAGAATGCACAGATTCAATTTTCAATTGTGGGGAATAACATTTTTGTAAAACACAAAGCGCCAAAAGCAACAAAAAAAAAAAATAAAGTAACAGGTCAGGTTTTTGATGAAAACAATGAAACGGTTATTGGTGCCAACGTTTTTATTAAAGAACTCGAAACGGGTGTTATAACCGATAAAAACGGAAAGTTTACCTTAGAATTACCCAAAGGAAGTTATACCGTTTCGATTAGTTATTTGGGATACAGTACGAAAGAGAAGCAAATTACGGTTTCCGATGATGTTTCAATTAATTTTAATATTGCTTCTGATAGTCAACAATTAGATCAGGTAATCATAACAAACACTAAAGCAGTAGACGTTAGGAATACACAAATGAGTGTCAACAGACTTTCGATGGAGGATATCAAAAGAATTCCGGTTGCTTTGGGAGAACCCGATCCTTTAAAATCGTTATTGACCTTGCCGGGTGTTACCAATGCAGGAGATCTGTCATCGGGTTTTAATGTCCGTGGAGGTGCAGCAGATCAGAATCTGATTCTTTTAGATGGTGCTCCGGTGTATGGAGACTCTCATATGTTTGGTTTTTTTTCCATTTTTAATGCTGACATCGTTAGTGCATTAGATTTGTACAAAGGAGGGATTTCGTCTAAATATGGAGGACGTGTTTCTTCTGTTCTTGATGTGGCCCAGCAGACAGGAGATTTTGAAAAGTATAAAGTAAATGGAGGAATCGGTCTTATCTCGAGTCGGCTCTTAGTGCAAGGACCCATAAAAAAAGAAAAAGGCTCTTTTATCGTAGCCGGACGTGCTTCTTATGCTCATTTATTTATGAAACTGGCGGATAATAAAAATTCGGCTATGTTTTATGACTTTAATGCTAAGTTGAATTATCGCCTTAGTCCGAATAACAGCCTTACGTTCTCCGGTTATTTAGGAAGTGATTTGTTTGATTTGAATAAACGTTTCGCCAGTACCTACGGAAATGCAATGGGTATTTTAAGTTGGAAGCATAAATTTTCGGAATCTCTGAATACTAATTTATCGGTTTTATACAGTGATTATAAGTTTAACCTAACGATGACGGAAGAAAAGTTTGAATGGGACAGCAAAATCAGCAGTTACGGACTTAAGTACAATTGGAATTACATTAGATCAGAGAAACTAAAACTCAACTATGGTATCGATGGTTTGTATTATGATTTTAATCCGGGTACCGTGAAGCCTTCAGGTGCAGGTTCTCAGTTTAATTACAAACAGTTGAATAAAAAATATGCCTTTGAAAGTTCTGCCTATATTGATTTTGAGCATCAGATTACAGAGAAACTGAATCTTCGTTACGGACTTCGTTACAGTATGTTTTTACGTTTGGGTGCAGAGGATATTAATACATACAAAGACGGGAAAGCTGTAGTATATAATCCGTTGTATAACATTTATGAAGAAGGTACTCCAACCGGAACTAAATCCTATAAAAATGGTCAAACCATTAGTAAATTCGATAATTTAGAACCTCGATTGGCATTGTCTTATGCTTTTAATGATGATAATTCTGTTAAAGCAAGTTACAACAGGATGGCGCAGTATATTCATATGTTATCCAATACACAATCTCCAATGCCAATGAATGTCTGGACACCAAGTGGTCCTTTTACAAAACCACAACTATTGGATCAATATGCAGTAGGTTATTTCAGAAATTTTAAGGAAGGGGATTATTCTTTTGAAGGGGAGTTGTTTTATAAGAACATCCAAAATCGAATCGATTATATTGACGGGGCAGATGTAGTGGCAAACGATGACATTGAACAGGTTATTCTGAACGGTAAAGCCAGAGCATATGGTATGGAATTATTATTCCGTAAAAATAAAGGTAATTTCACAGGATGGGTTTCTTATACCTTGTCAAGAGCGGAACAAAAGACTCCGGGAAGAACTCCGGATGAACCGGGTATTGCTAATGGAGACTGGTATTTATCAGGCTATGACAAATTGCATAATTTAAATATAGTGGGGAACTATGATTTTAGTCCAAAATGGTCTTTTAATGCTAATTTTTCATTGCGATCAGGTCAGCCGGTAACCTATGCCGGTAGTTATTACAATTTTGGTGAACTTAATGTGCCAAATTACGGAGTGAGAAATGAAAATAGACTACCCTTATACCATCACTTAGATGTAGCGGCAACTTACACGCCTAAACCAGACAAAAAGAAAGGATGGCAAAGCTACTGGGTATTTAGTATCTACAATATCTACAATAGAGCAAATGCAGTTTCTATGGCGTTTACAACAAATGAAGACACAGGACTTAATGAGACCAAAAGGCTGTCTATTTTTGGATTAGTACCGAGTATTTCTTATAATTTTAAATTTTAATGGCATGCAAAGAGTAATAAAGTATAATTTTAAAAGCAGCGTACTTGCTTTATTTAGTGGTTTGTTTGTTTTGTTTTTTTCTTCCTGTGAAGATACAGTAAAGTTGGATTTAAATGAAGGAACCCCTAAGATTGTGATCGATGCGGAACTAATTTGGAAAAAAGGAACTACAGGTAGCGAGCAGACCATAAGAATCAGTAAAACGACATCTTATTATAATGCTGACACACCAAAAGTTTCTGGAGCACAGGTAAGAGTGGAGAATAGCAATGGAACCAGTTTCATTTTTAACGAGTCGGCACCCGGCGTATATGTATGTACTAATTTTGTTCCTGTGGTAGATATGGATTATGTGCTTCATGTGCAGGCAGAAGGGCAAAGTTTTACTGCTGTTGAAAAGTTAACTTCCGTAACTCCAATTAATAAAGTAGAGCAAAAATATGTACCGGATATATCAGGTCCTGATGTGCTCGTGGTTCAGATTTACTTTAATGACCCGGCTGATAAGAGCAATTATTATCTCACAGATTTCAAAAGTGATTTTTTAAAGTTTCCTCTTTATGTAAATTCAGATGATGAGTTATTAAATGGGAATGAAATAAGTATTCAATTCGGAGATACAGATTTAAAACCGGGAAAAACCATTGCCATTGTGAATCGTGGTATTTCGAAGAACTTTTTTAACTATATGAAGCTAATTTTGGAAGCTTCACAAGGAAATCCTTTCTCTGTTCCACCAGGTAATATCAGAGGCAATATTGTCAATACCAAAAACGCTGATAGTTACGCGATGGGGTATTTTAGGCTTTGTGAAGCAGATGCTGTTTCTTATTTAGTGAAATAAAGATTTTAATCCTCAGTGATTGATTTGTGATTACATCTGGCATATTCGTATTTATGTCAGATGTTTTTTTTTTGAGGGTAGTGAGGGAGAGCTACAAGGCCACGAAGCCACAAAGCCACAAAGTCTCAAAGTTTTTAGCGTCTGCTGCTGTATCTTTTGGAACTTTGAGTCTTTGCCTCTTTAAACCTTTGTACGAAACAATTATTGCTCTATCCATTCCCGAAAAGAAGCGGTATTGCTTTGACTGGTCTTCAGGTGTTTTTCATATCCTTTTATTTTTAAAGCAAAAGCATTTTTAGAATAACGCTCGACTCTTTCAATATATTTTTTATGAACCAATTCACTACGGTTAATTCTGAAAAAAGACTTTGGATCGAGTAAAAATTCAATTTCTTTAAGCGTTGTCTCATTCAGCAAATGTTTTTTTCCCGTCGTGTCGAAAGCAAATAACACCCCTTCGTTGGCTTCAAAAAACAAAATACCATTTGTTTCTATAAAATAAATCCCTTTCGGACTACTGATCGTGAAACGCTCTTTATAGGTCTTTATCGGATTATTGTTTTGAAGAATCTGATTTAATTTAGCGACCAAATCACTTTCGTTAGAGTTTGATTTTCCTAAAAGCAAATACTTGTCCCAGGCTTTTTGAAAACGTTCCATCGAAAAAGGTTTCAAAAGATATTCGATACCATAATTCTCAAACGCATCCATCAGAAATTGATCGTAGGCCGTGGTGAAAATAATCGGACAGTTAATTTTAACTTGCGTATAGATTTCAAAAGCATTTCCGTCCAGCAATTCAATATCCGAAAGGATCAGATCTACTTTTGTTGTGTTCAAAAATGCAATTGCAGCTTCAACAGTATCTATTTCGCCCACTACTTCAATACTTTCGTTTAGCTGACTGAGAAATCTTTTCAGTTTGTTTCTTGCCGGAATTTCATCTTCTACGATTAGCACTTTTATCATTGTGGTTAGTTTGAAATTAGAGGTATAGAAACAGAAAAAGTAGTAGCCGTTTTTTCAATTTCGATTTGGTCTTTTGTTAACAGAAAGTATTGCTCTTTTAAGTTCTGTAATGCCCTTCCTGACAAGGTTTTTGAATTGCGTTTTGGTACAATAGTGTTGCTTACCGTGAGTTTAGAATCTCTGTTTATTTTTATACGAATCGGATTTGCCTCTGTTCCTAAATTGTGTTGAATGGCATTTTCTAAAAGCAATTGTAATGTTAACGGTACAATACTTCCGCTTAGATCTAAAGTTTCTGTTTGCAATTGGTAAGCAGTCCCGTATTTGTATTGCATCAGGTTGAAGTATTTTTTAGCAAAAGCATATTCTTCTTCCAAAGCAATTATTTTTTTGTCCGAGACCTGTAAAACATAGCGGTAAATTTCAGCAAACTCATTTAAGAAATCAGAAGCTTGCAGTTGATCTTCTTCAATAAGCTGATCCAGTACATTAAGATTGTTAAACAAAAAATGAGGGTTAAGTTGTGCTTTTAGTCGGTCAATTTTAGTTTCTGCCAAAGCCTGATTGTAAACTATAAGTTGCTTTTGATTTGTTTTATTTTTTTGATAATAGTAATAAGTCAGAAAAAAACTCCCGTAAATAATCGCATCCATCAGTTCCGAAAAGGTTGATAAAAGCAGCGTTTTTTGATTGAAGTTACGCTCAAATGTATCAAATAAGAGGGCAAGCAGCAGCCCTATAGTTTTCATTGTTGTCAAAAAGACCAACAAGGAGAAGCTGAATATTTTTAATACTTCTTTGAAACTAAAGAGCTCTGATTTTTGCCAGCGTTTGATAAAAAAATAAAGGATCAGGAATAAAACACAGGACGACATAAGTGAAGCTATAGCAGCCTCCGGTGTAAAAATAAACCAGTTTAATTTCTGTCTTATTAAAAAACGGACTTGTATCGATTGTGCGTAAGAGAATAAAAACACAAACAGTAGAAAATACCGGGCTTGTTTAAGTTGAGATAGCATGTTTTTCATTTTCTATAGACGATGTATCAATACAAAAATAGCATTTCTAATTTTGCAGCACTATTGACCTGAGGTTTATTTGGTTTTATTTTCTGGGAATGAAGCAATGATGGCACCGTTGTCATCAAAGAAGTCCAATTTGGCTTTGTTTTCTTTATCTACATAAAACATCGCTTTTGGTTTTCCTTTATCATCAAACAGAAACAGTCCGTTGTTTTGACTTCTGGATTTTCCGAGCATGACGCGTGTAGCGCCTCCTAACAAGCCTTGTTCTTCATACTCCTTTAGTTTTTTCTCCATTGCCTGTGGATCTTTTTTGCGTAATTCTGCCAGTTCTTGTGTTATTTCAAAGGTTTTCAACTGTGATTCTTTTGCCGGGCGATCGTTAAAAGCAAGAGTGCTGGATACGACTCTTTTGTCCCCCTTAATGTAATCTTGTGTAAGCAATTGCATGACCTGATCACCATCGTATTGGTCGTAGGTAAGTGACAAACCGGCTGAGTGCCCGTTTTCTTTTTTCTGACCGTCATAGATAAAACCGCCGCATTCAATACCTTCTTCATTAAAGAAAAGCATACCTGAACGTTTTTTTCGCCCTTCGTTAGTAGGTCTTTTATTGATGATATCCTTTCCGTTTGGAAAACGGTCTACATTGGTAATAATCATTTTTACCGTGCCGTCTTTTTCTACAATATTGAGGCGTTCTACATCAATTTCAGTAAATTTTGTATTGCTTTTTTCTTTAAAAGCAGAGCTTGTGAGAACAATCATTCCTAACGAGGTGGCGATCGCGAATGTTCTTAAAAAAACTAATTCTTTATTCATTGTTTTAGTGTTAAAGGGGTGAATTTATAAGACAAAACTATTTGAATAAGAACGGTCCGGCAACGACAAAACAATAAGCTAAGGAAAAAAAAGTATGAGTTAAGTATTTCAAGAAATGAGTTAAGATTGTATGAAAGAAAATCAGCAGAATCTGCGTGAAAAAATCTCTTAACCTAATACCATTGAGCTATAGCAGAAAGCCATTCAAAAAGTAACAGATTGAAAAAAAACTAACAACTTGAATTAGTTAGTTGATGATTGCCGACAGATAAACCCAAACAATAAAAAGGAGCTGTAATGGAATCCTAAAATACAAATAAGTCGTTCCTTTTCCGTCAAAAGTTCCTTTTTGATAATCGATCTGTTTAGTAGCGGCGTATATATTAGCCGGAAGTATAAGAATAAAAAATACAATGAGCAGCCAAGCGGTTATTATTCTGATTTGCGGAATAAAGAGCCCGATCGCAGCAGCAATTTCAATGAATCCGGTTAGCCAGATAACGGCAGTTTTATACGGAATAAAGTCCGGTAACATCATGCTCATTCCCTTTGCAAATACAAAATGTGCTATAGCCGTGAACAGTAACATCGCCGACATCGCAATTCGTGCCGCTAATGCAAAATTGTAATCTCCGGAAAGAAGAATAATAGAAACTAAGGAGATCAGAAAAACGCTGATTAGTATTAATAGTGGTTTCATATCTTTTAAAATGAGGATATTAATGCTCCATTCAAAAATATAAAAAATAATTCAGCTTGTATGCTTTTTGGAAAGTAGAAGAGGGAGTAAGTAAGACCCTTACTTCTTTTTAAATGGCGCGTTGATAGATTAAAGTCGAATTGGTGTCCGGTTGATTGTTGTTGGAGAGTCGAAAAGTCAATGTGTTTTAAATCAGGTATTTATACTCTTTTTTGGTTCGTTTTGTTTAACGAGTTTTGTTGTGTTTAATGAATAAATCTTACAAAAATAGAAGTTTTTGTAAATAAAGTTGAACAAGTTTATTTTTCGAATACCAACGGATTACAATAAAACTATTCTTTATTAACCCTTAACCAACTGGAATTATGAAAATCAAAACAAATGTATTTTCTGAATGCTCTGGGATTATGAGTGACAGAAGTCCGCCTTTTTCTTATGAAGAGTTTATGAGAACAAAACAACCCATTAAAACAAAAATCATATGAAAAAATTATACAAATATATGCTCTTTTGCGTATGTGGAATAACGTATTCCCAAACGCAGAATGATATTCAAAAGATTAGACAAAATTCAAATATAACAGAGCTGGAAGCGCTAAGTAAACAATACAAGAGTGAGTCAGACCGAAATAAGGACCGAGCCTTAAGTCTGGCCAAAACCAATGGCTGGAGTACCACATTTAAAAATAAAGACGGTACTGTGAGTGAATTGATGGGCGTTTCTGCAGATGGTAAACAACCTCTTTATTTTACACCTGAAAACGTAAATGCTGCCAAATCGACTCGTGCAAACTTTCTGAATTCAGGCGGTGGTTTGGGACTCAACTTAAATGGACAATCAATGACTGCTTATGTCTGGGACGGTGGAGCCACGCTTCCTACTCACAATGAGTTTGGAGGAAGGGTTTCTATTTCTGATGGTGTTACCACTATCATAACGACCAGTAATAACAGCCAACATGCGAACCATGTTACAGGTACTATTGTTGCAGCTGGTTTGGTAGCTGCTTCAAAGGGAATGGCCAATATGGCAACTGCAAAAACAAATGAATGGAATTCTGATTTAGCTGAGGCTACGACCGCAGCCTCAAACGGAATGTTGCTGTCCAATCATTCCTATGGATGGGGATTAAGAAATTCTGCAGGAACTGTGATAATGGCACCTTGGCGATTTGGAGCTTATGAAACTTTCGCAAGAGACTGGGACAATTTAATGTTTAATGCACCTTACTATTTGATGATAAAAGCAGCCGGTAACGACGGTACTGACAATACCGCAAATCCGAGTCCGCTGGGAGGGAATCCGAGCTACGATAAATTAACAGGATATGCGACTGCGAAGAATAATTTGGTAATTGCTAATGCCAATGATGCTGTGATCAGTTCAGCCGGAGCCTTAACCAGCGTAACGATTAATACTTCGAGTAGTCAGGGACCAACAGATGATTTAAGAATCAAACCGGATCTTACCGGAAATGGAACCTCTGTTTATTCTACCGCTACACTTACATCAGTAATTACGCCATTGACCAATACAAGTTATGGTAATGCAACGGGAACTTCTATGGCATCACCAAACGTTACCGGTACTTTGCTTTTATTGCAGCAGCACTACAAAAATCTGAAAGGAAATTTTATGCGTGCGGCAACTTTAAAAGGATTGGCTTTGCATACTGCAGATGATGCCGGACCTACAGGTCCTGACGCTATATTTGGATGGGGTTTGTTAAATGCAAAATTTGCGGCAGAAACTATTACGAAAAATGGAACTTTAGCGATCATTCAGGAACATACCTTACCAAACGGTGGTTCTTATAGTTTTCCGGTAACATCAGATGGAGTAAATCCGTTAATCGCTTCGATATCCTGGACAGATCCTGCCGGAACTGCTAATCCAGGAAGTATTGTAAATGTGGGTACAGCCCGACTTGTAAATGACCTCGACATACGAGTAACAAATACGGCAGGTACAGTTTTCCCTTACAGATTGTTGTCAGCCACAACAAACGGATTAGGAGATAATACCAGAGACCCTTTTGAAAGAATTGCTATTGTAGGCGCTGCAGGTGTCTATACGGTAAAAATTACGCACAAAGGAACGTTGGTGAACAGTAGTCAGAAATATTCTGTAATTGTTACCGGTATCACTTTGCCAATAGCTGATTTGTACATCAAAGACCGACCTTTTGACACAGGTTTAGAGCCAAATCCTGATTTAGGTCCAATGTGGATTAGTGATGACATTTGGGTAAGACAAAGTATAGATGCAGGACTTTCGCATCAGAACCCTGAGTTTAAATTGAGTTCTCCAAATGGAGTATACATCAGAGTTTATAACAAGGGCACAAGTCCAAGTTCTTCTGCAAAAGTAAGACTCTATTTTGCAAAAGCGTCATCCGGATTGGTATGGCCTACTAATTTTGTAAACTTTAGTGTCGGAGCAGTAAAACACGGTGATGAGATTGGTGAAGTAAGTATCCCGTCAATACCGGTAGGAGGTAGCACTATAGTAATGGTGCCATGGTATCCACCAAACCCGGCAGATTATACGTATGATCAGCATCATTTCTGCTTAATTGCCAGAATCGAATCTCCAAGAGATCCAATGCCTAATGAAGTCAATGGTGTTGTAATTACTCCAAATGCTAAAAACAATAACAATATTGCCTGGAAGAACCTAAGTGTTTATAATTTAAATACAACCGATTTTGTTCCCCCTACAGCAGTATTTATAAGAGGAGTAAAGTCTAAAACTATTAATATAAGATTTGTAGACAAAGGATTTAATGAAGAGCTTAAAAACAACTTCTTTGAATTAGGAGGAACAATCGTAGCAACACTGGATGACCGTCTTTTTGAAAGAGCGCAAGCAAACGGAAGTCTGAAAGGAGTTCAGATTATTGATAAAAACAAAATTCTGATTACTAACAGAGAAGGTGCAATTGCAAATTTACCGATTGATAATGAGGAAACTTTCGGAATAACATTTGACTTTAAAGTAGCGAAAGATTTCCCTCTGGATCAGCAGATCACATTAGACCTTATTCAGGAAGATGCTCTAAAAGGAGAACTGGAAGGCGGTGAACGTTTTGCCCTTGTAAGAGCCGAAAAACAGGCTAATACCAAAGGAAATGAAATTGCTCTTAAAGAAGCAGCCGAGTCTCAATTGTTTACGATTTATCCTAATCCGACAGACGGAGTGTTTAAAATCAGTATTAACAATGAGCAACAGGGAACTTTAAGAATAGTGAGTATTTACAACAGAGTTGTTTTTAAAGAAAGAACCGCTAAACAGAGAGATTTTGATGTAAACATTGCGAATCAGGTTCCCGGGGTTTATTTAGTTCAGTTTATTTCAGATAACGGAACGGTAACCACCAGAAAAATAATTAAAAAATAAATTTAAAAATTTTAAAAAGGATTGATAATGAGTTGTTTAATTCATTGTTCTAATCAATTTTAATAACAAAAGAGAGGCTGTTTTACTATTGGTAAGACAGTCTTTTTTGTTGTATGTTTTTATTTTCAAAGTGAAAAAGGATCAAATTATTTTAAAGCATTATACAATATACTCACGGGATGTTGTGCATCTCGGTTGGTACCATCTTTTATTTGATGCCTGCAACTTGTTCCTGATGCTGAGATTAAAGTAGCTTCCTTTTCGGAGCGAATGGAGGGGAACAAAACCAATTCTCCAATTTTCATTGAAATGTCATAATGTTCTTTTTCATAACCAAATGACCCCGCCATACCACAACAACCACTTGGAATATTAAGAACCGTATAGTTTTTCGGAAGCATTAGAATTTTTTTCAAAGGAACTAAAGAAGACAACGCTTTTTGAAAACAATGACCGTGCATGCGTACACGTTCTTCTTTATTTGTAAAACTAGCAGACGATATACGTCCTTCGTCTAATTCACGGGCTAAAAATTCTTCAATAAGTAACGTTCTGCTTGCAAATGTTTTAGCTTTTTCTTTCAATATGCCACGGCATAAATCAGGATATTCATCGCGAAACGATAAGATAGCAGAAGGCTCTATTCCGATTAGAATAGCATTCTTCGGCATTGTTTTTTCAAAAGCTAGTATGTTTTTTTCGGCAATTTCGCGGGCTTCTTTTAACATGCCTTTTGATAAATAAGTTCTTCCGCTTATGCCAATTTCAGGAACCACTACTTCATACCCTAAACGGTTTAATAATTGAACAGCCGTTTGACCTATTTCGACATCATAATAGTTTAAAAATTCATCGTTGTACAAATAAACCTGACCGTGGATAAAATTGCCTTTTTGAACGTGTTTTTTAATCCATTTTGCAAAAGTGATTTTATGCATTTGCGGTAGTTGTCTTTCAACCGCAAATCCGGTTGATCTTTTGATGAGGTTACCCAAAAAACCTTTAGTAGATAAATTATAAACCCACGGAACTGTAGCAAAAACAGCATTTATTTTGGGTGTATTTCCAATCAGACTGGAACGAAATTTGACTCCATTTACATCATAGTTTTGTTGTAAGGTTTCTGCTTTTAACTTGGCCATATCAACATTAGACGGGCATTCAGACTTACAACCTTTACAACTCAAACACAAATCGAGTACTTCAAGAAGTCCTTCAGCTTCAAATTTGTTTTCTTTTGTTGAGGTAGTGATGGTTTCTCTGAGCATGTTTGCTCTTGCGCGAGTGGTGTGTTTTTCGTTTCGTGTAGCCATATAACTGGGACACATCGTACCACCACTTTTCTCGGTTTTTCTGCAATCTCCCGAACCATTACACATTTCGGCAGCACGAAGGATGCCGTTGTGTTCAGAGAAATCAAAGTAAGTTTCCGGCATTGGAGTATCCTGTCCCGGAGTATATCTTAAATTGGTGTCCATTGGAGGCGTATTCACAATTTTCCCCGGATTAAAAACATTCCACGGATCCCAGGTGTTTTTAAGTTGGATAAACAGTTGATAAATTTCTTCTCCGAGCATCAATGGGATAAACTCACCACGAAGCCTTCCGTCGCCATGTTCACCGCTAAGGGATCCTTTATATTCTTTTACCAAATGCGCAATGTCTGTGGCTATAGTTCTAAAAAGGGCAGCACCTTCTTTGGTTTTTAAATTGATAATAGGACGCAGGTGCAATTCACCCGTTGCCGCATGTGCGTAATGAACACAACTTAAATTGCGTTGTTTTAATATCGCATTAAAATCTTCGATAAAGGCTGGCAAATCATTTACATCAACAGCCGTATCTTCAATTACTGCGACTGCTTTTGCGTCTCCGGGTATATTAGACAATAATCCAAGTCCGGCTTTTCGTAAATTCCATACTTTGTTGGTCTCTTCGCCATAAACAATCGGAAAATGATAGCCTAAGTTTTTAGAACGCATTAAAAGCTCCATTTCTTTGGCTATCGTATCTATTTCTTCTGTTGTATCTCTTAAAAATTCAACCACAAGAATGGCTTGAGGGTCTCCTTCTACAAAAAAACGATTCTTACTTTGTTCTAAATTCTCTTTAGTACATTCCAGTATATAATGATCAATAAGTTCAACACTATCAGGATTGAATTTCAGGGCTTCCAGATTAGCTTTCAAAGAATCGTTAAGACTTTCAAAATGAATGCAAACCAAAGCAGCAAAAGGTTTCAGCGCAGGAACTAGGTTTAGTTTTATAGCAGTAGCAAAGAATAAAGTTCCCTCTGATCCGGCAATTAATTTGCAAAAATTAAACTTCTCATCAGTACCAGCAAACGGCATACTATCGGCTAGTAAATCCAATGCATAACCGGTGTTCCTCCTTGGAATTGATTTTTTAGGAAAATTTTTATCGAATAAATGTCTGTTGGTTTCAGACGATAATATTTTTTTAACTTGAATGTAAATCGATTGTTCGAGCGGACTTACCGTGTCAATTCCGTTGCATTTATTTTCAAATTCGGTGTTGGTTAATGCTTTGAAAGTGACTTCATTTCCATCAGCCAAAAAGCCCTTTATTTCTAAAAGATGTTCTCTTGTCGAGCCGTAGACAACCGATCTGGCACCACAGGCATTGTTTCCTACCATACCGCCAATCATACAACGATTGCTGGTAGACGTTTCAGGTCCAAAAAAGAGTTGATAGGGTTTCAGGTAAAGATTAAGCTCATCACGAATTACACCCGGTTCAACCCATGCTGTTTTATTGATTTCATCCACCGAGATAATTTGGGTAAATTCTTGTGAGATGTCTACAATAATTCCATTACCCACTACCTGACCCGCAAGCGAAGTCCCAGCCGCACGCGGAATCACACTGCTCTTATTTTCACGTGCAAAAGCAATGATTTTCTGAATATCTTCCTTTGTTTTAGGAATCGCAACAGCCAACGGCATTTCTTTATAAGCACTTGCATCTGTAGCATATAACAAACGCATGGTATGGTCATAAAATAATTGACCTTCCAGTTGTTTTTCTAAATTTTCAAGATGGGAAATTGGTTCCGAAAGCGGATTATTATTACTATTATTCATTTTAATACTTTTTAGGCAAAAGCCTTCTACAAAATCATTTTCAGGTCAATCCTTAGCACTTAAGAAGGTTTCACAAAGCTTCACAAAGGTTGCACAGAGATTCACAAAGTTTTATGATTCTTTGTGAATCTCTGTGTGGCCTCTGCGAATCTCCGCGGAATTCTTATTCAAATCTTCACAAAACAACCATCCCACACAGAAAAAGAAAAATCCGCACAAATCCGCGTTTTCGCATAGCGAATCCGTTTAATCCGTGTGCCAAACTTTTAACTAATTAGTTCCTTGATTCCTTATAATTCACTCAATGCCAGATCTAATAAAGCAACCATTTCATCTGCATTTTGTTTATTAAAAGGCATAGGAGGCTTTATTTTTAAAACATTATGCAAAGGCCCATCTGTACTCAGTAGATATCCATTATCTTTCATTTTTTCTACGACACGATCAATTTCAGCAACTGCAGGCTCCATGGAAATTCTGTCTTTGACCATCTCTGTACCAATAAACAAACCATGACCTCTAACATCACTAATAATCGGGTGTTTGGCCATTAAATTTCTTAAACCATCCATTAGATGATTGCCTACTTCCAGTGCATGTTGCTGCATTTCTTCTTCCTGAATTACATCTAAAACCGCCAGACCTGCTGTCATAGAAACCGGATTACCACCAAAGGTGTTGAAGTACTCCAAACCATTATTAAAGGCATCAGCAATTTCATTAGTAACAATTACTGCGGCTAGCGGATGGCCATTTCCTATAGGTTTTCCTAAGACAACAATATCCGGAACAACATCTTGCAGTTCAAAACCCCAAAAATGATCCCCGATTCTTCCAAAACCAACTTGGACTTCATCGGCAATACAAACACCTCCTGCAGCTCTGACATATTGATAGGCTGTTTTTAAATAATTCTCAGGAAGCGGAATCTGTCCGCCAACGCCTAAAAGAGTTTCACAGATAAATACTGCCGGAGCTTTTCCTTCTGTTTTTAAATCTTCAATAATGCGTTGCACATCGGCAGCATATTTTTCGCCTGCACTTGCATCCCCGTATTGGTAAGGACCACGGTATAAATCAGGATTAATGGCTTTATGAATCCAAGGCATTTTACCAAAACCACCTTTACTGTCAAATTTATACGGACTCATTTCCATAGCCACAGTCGAAGTGCCGTGATAAGCATGATCTAAAACAATGACATCTTTCTGTTTGGTATAGTGACGGCTCATTCGAATGGCAAGGTCATTGGCTTCGCTGCCCGAATTCACAAAATAACAAACACTTAAAGCAGGAGGTAAGGTTGCGGTAAGTTTTTCAGCGTATTCAATAATAGTATCATTTAAATAGCGGGTATTGGTATTTAACGATGCAATTTGTTTCTGCATTCTTCGAACGACTACCGGATGGCAATGTCCTACGTGTGAAGGGTTATTTACACAATCCACAAAAGTGCGTCCTTGATCGTCATACAAGTATTGCAAAGCACCTTTTACAATTTTTAGTTTGTCTTTGTAGCCAATACTTAAATTACGACCAATCTTTTCCTGACGGACTTTTAGGAGGTCGCTATAATCGTTTTCTTTAATAACACCTTCAAAACCACAAGCTTTTCTAAAAGTATCCTGCGCTTTGATCGGGTTAATTTTGATAAGCTGATACAATAAATCCCAAGCCGGTCTTTCGGTAATAAAATGATGTTCGTTGTCACTGTCCAAAGAAGCATTGTAAGCCGATTGTGTAACGCTGATGCAAAGCCTTCCGGCTATTAAATAATACAGAAGATCTGTTTCCTGTTCGGTAATAGGGTAGGCTTTATGGTATCCTGCTACAATTAAAGCCGCACAAGCCAATGGATCTTCCTGATCCAGCATAGCATACGTACAGGCAATCGCGAGATTGTTGATTAGGGCCGTAAAAACCATATCTCCGAAATCAATCAAACCACTTATCTTATCCTCCTGAACAAGTACATTATAATCATTGGCATCATTGTGAATATAAGCATGACGCAACTGATGTATTTTAGGAACAATTTCAGTATCAAACTGCAACAGGAAGTAAGACGCAATACGCCTTCTCTCGTGATTTAAAATATACTTAAGACCATCGTTTGCTTCACTGGCACGACTAATATCCCAAGTATAACTGCGATGCATTGCCGGGTGTGAAAAATCCTGAAGTGCTTTATCCATGTTTCCTAAAAAGGAACCTAGATTATGAAATAACGAATTAGGCTTATGCTCTTTTTCGACCCAAAAAGTACCTTCCAGAAAGTTTAGAATTCTCAGGTAATAGATTTTAGAATCTTTTTCAATTTTGGTTAGTTCTTCTCCTTCTTTATTAAGGCAAAAATGTTGAAACAAATCGGCCATATTGCTTTGGGACAAATGTCTGATAATTTTAACCTGAGCTTCCAGAAAGGGAAAGGAATGACTTTCGTTGGATATTTTTAGAATGTATTTTTCATTTTGATCATTAGACAGAAGAAAGTTTAATTCATCATATCCATTTAATGATTTGACACTAACGTTTAATCCGTAATGTTCCTTTACTAAGGTTTGAATAGCTGCTTCTGAAAAAGTCATTATTTTAGTATTTATTTTTTATATTTCTTTTAGTGGTCTTGTTAGTAGTTAAAAGTACACACTTTCGTTTGTTTTTTTGCCACAGATTAAAAGGATTAAAAAGATTTAATTTGTGGAAATTAGTGTAATTATTCATTTGTATAATCTTTAGTATATAAAGTCAACTTACACACTTTTGCCTACTTTTTTTTTCACGCAGATTTAGCAGATTTTTTTATCGTTTCTTTTGCGGAAATCTCCATGATCTGCAAAATCTGCGTGCTATTTTTATTCTGTCAAAACCAAATTACAAACTTGTACCTACTTTTTTTTCCACAGATTAAAAGAATTAAAAAGATTTAATCTGTGAGAATCAGTTTAATCTGTGGCATTATTCATTTGCATAAGTTTTAGTCTGTCAAACTCAAATTACACAATTTTGCCTACTTTTTTTTTCACGCAGATTTAGCAGATCTAGCAGATTTTTTTATCGTTTCTTTTGCGGAAATCTCCATGATCTGCAAAATCTGCGTGCTATTTTTAGTCTGTTAAAACCAAATTATAAACTTGCACCTACTTTTTTTGCCACAGATTAAAAGAATTAAAAAGATTTAATCTGTGGGAATCAGTGTAATCTGTGGCAAAGAAAATAATTCGTGCCAATTAGTGAAATTCGTGGCAAAAGATCAGGATAATCAAAAGATCCTGAGAGTACTAGTTTATTTCCAAATTACCGCTTGTGCAGGCAATAACGGGTTTTGTCCAACCAGTATTTTACTGCCTTGCGGAATAGGTAAATTAACAGGCTCATTTGTATAATTTACACCCACATAAAAACCATCTCTCCATTCGATAAAAACACCTTTTGGTAAATTTTCAATTGCAACATTGGCACGAGTGTAGATCGTACGAACAATTTCTCTTTCTAAGTTACCGTCATTGCTTTCAACCCCAACGTAGGTAATTGTTCCTTTGCCTAATTTTCGAGTTACTGCTGCCGCTTTTCCTTTATAAAATTGATCTTCATAAGTTGCTAGAACTTCCGTTCCTTGTTTAGGTGTAAGCACATCTGCCCAAGTATTCCATTGATAAGTAGTGTTTCCTGCTTTTACAACTCCATTCACATCCGAAACCAACATATCGAAGAAATCTACGTCAGCACCTATTAGCGGTACGATTGGTGCACCCCAATTGGCTTCAAAAAAATGTCCGTTTTTGTCTTTTTGTCCCGTACGACAAGATAAGATTAGGTGACCTCCGTTTTCAACATATTTCTGCCATTTGGTAACTAATTTTTGATCAATAAGCTGATAAGCCGGAGCTACGATAAACGGATAATCAGCAAAATTGTCTGCTTCGGTAATAAAATCCATCGGAGCTCCCGTAGATTTTATAGCAGCCGTATAGGTATTTCTATGTTTCCAGGTGTTCCAGAATTTTGTTTGTTTTTGGTTTTCTAAATCCCAAAGGTTATCATGACTCCATAAGAAACCGGTCTTTCTTTTTACCAGATTTTGAGGCAATACGGCTTTAGGATCATACGCTTTACGCAACAATTTCATGTCTTGTATTGATTCAACAAATTCCTTACCACCTTGCGAAAGTGTAACACCATCAGTCCCCACAATACCATCATGGTACATTTCACTGCTCCCTAGTGGATGTCTGTATCGGTAGGTGCAAGTAAAAGAACAATTACCGCCAAAAGCCTGAGAAAGCCACATGTGCACGGTTCCCGGTAATAACTGCGGATTAATACCCGCCCAGTTTACCTGTCCTGGTTGCATTTCCATAACACCGGTTACACCAGTTATGGAGCGGTAATAATCGTTTGCTTCTGAAATTTTGCTTGGAGAACCCATTCTAAAACTCTGACCACCCAACGGATTTTGACCGCTTACGGGATACATGGTGTAGGTAATGAAATCCATTTTGTCGGCACTCCTTGGATTAGCATCATAAATTACATTCGTAAAATTGGTAGTAATCCATTGTTTCGGATCAATGTATTTTCTAAGTATTTCGGCTTGTCTGTTCAGATACTCGGCTTGTGCGTCTGAGGTAAATCGTTTGAAATCCAAAACCGCGTGTGGGCTTAATTTGTCTTCAAAATAAATCTCGGCATTAGGTAAAATTATTTGTTCGAAGTTGGAATAACGCGTACTCCAAAAACTGCCGACCCATTCGGTATTTAATTTTTCGATGGTTCCATATTTAGCTTTTAACCAAACTTGAAATGCCTTGCGGGCAGAAGGGCTAAAATCGGCTGTAGCCAAAGGCTCATTATCGATTTGCCAACCCATAATGTTTTTGTTTTTTCCATAGCGTTTTCCCAATTCAGCAACAATCTGATCGGTAAATTCGCGGTATTTTTCATTCGTTACCGATACATTGGCTCTATTGCCATGTTCTCTGCGACGGCCATTTGCGTCGGTCAGATAGATCTCCGGATATTTGTCGCCCATCCATGCGGGAGGTGTTGGTGTCGGGGTGCAAAGAATTACTTTTAAGCCTTCTTTTTCGGCTATTGCTAAGGCATCATCAAGCCATTTGAAATCATATTTCCCCTGTTCAGGTTCCATATAAGTCCAGGCAAATTCGGCGAAATGGGTGAATTCAAAGCCTAATTTTTTAATATTTTTTAAGTCGCGTTCCCATTGTTCCCTCGGCCATTGTTCGGGATAATAATAAACACCAATCTGCATTAGATCAGATTTGGTGAAAAAACGTTTTGGATCTGCCTTTTCTGTTTGTGGAGTTTTCTTTTCTTGTGCAAATAAGGAAGTAGAAAAGCCACCCGACAGCAGTACTATTGATGCTATAAACTTGGTTAATCTCGAATTGTAATGCTTCATTTCTTAATTGGTTTTATCAATTTTTATAGTGTTGAATTATCATGAGGACGCAAAATTTTAAACCATATAAGTCATTTAAGAAAATATAAGCTTTGTTTTAAATGACTTATATGGTTTAACTATTTATTATTGCTTCTGCACATGCTTCATTTCTTAATTGGTTTCTCAATTTTTATACTGTTGATTAGGTTTGGACGCGGATTGTACGGATTCACTATCGTGAAGACGCGGATAAAAACGGATTTTTTTAATTTGTTTTATCTATGTTTCTTTCTTGACCTACAAGCTACTGAGTGCTATCGAGTCTTTCTTTAAATAGAAATGAATTTAAGCAAAGAAACAAACCCATTTTAAATAAAAAAAATCCGTTTTTATCCGCGTTTGTGCGCCAGCACACCCGCATAATCCGCGTCCCATTCTATGTGTTCTTCAACCCCTAATCGTTTAAAAGTAAAAGTAAATAATGTGCCGCTGACCAGCTAAAATTTTCCGACTCTAAACCTTTTCCGGTAATAGGATGATAATTTTCGCGAATCGATTTTCCTTTCTCAAAAGCGCCTTCTGCATTATGAATAAGTTTATTTGAAAGCTGATTGGCTTCGTTTACATATCCGTATTTTCGTAAACCATCAATTCCGAAATAACTTTGATCGAGCCAGATTGGACCTCTCCAATACCCATTGTCGGGTTTGAATTTTGATTGATTTGCGGCTAAAGTTGGCAAAGGAACAAACGTATTGAAAGACGACGGATCTAACAAGTTGTTTTTTACAGCTTTTGCCTGCTCGCTGGTTGCAGCTTGTACCCAAAGCGGTAAATACCCTTCGCAGCCCATATCTTTTATAAAATTCTTGCCATCAATTGTAGTATCGTAAAACCAACCTGTACTTGCATCCCAAAATTGGGTCTGAATCTGATTTTTTAATTGCTGACTTTCTGTCTTCCAATTTTTCTCTTCGTCAGCCAATTTTAAAACGTTAGCCATCATGGCCAGATAGTTTTTTTCGGCATATAAAAAAGAATTTAAATCAACACTTTCCTGATCCATTGAATATGCATTTTCACCGTTTTTTAATATCTTACTATTGTCAAAACGAACAGCGTTATCCATACCACTTTCCCATTTTCCGGCAATTAAAGTACCGTCTGTTGAGCCAAATTCGCAAAGACCATCCTGATCATGATCGCGATCTTTGTACCACCACGCATGGTATTTTTTCAACTTTGGATAAAATTCTTTGATAAAATCGACATCTTTAGTCTGTTTGTAAATTTCCCAAACCGCCCAAGCGGCAAGAGGAGATTTTGTATTTCTGTAATTGTTAGGTTCAATGGAAGTATCTCTGTAAATACAATCCGGGATAAAACCATTTGGCGTCTGAAAATCAAATAAAGCACGCATTTGGTTTTTGGCTAATTCGGGTGCAAAATGAGCTGCCGCTGCCGCATGTTTCCAACTGTCCCATGCCCAGAAACCATGAAACCATTCATAATGATAACTCGGAAATATACCTTCGTGTTTTAATCCTTCGGCCGCAATTCGGCTGTTGTTTTGTAAAGTAAGAACCAGTTTGGCAAGGAAAACAGAATAATCGGTTCCTTTATATATTGATTTCTTTTTTGAAATTAACTGAGACAGTTGCTTCTCTTTCTCTCGTTTTGTATCTTCTAAAAGCGTATTAAATTTTATTTTTGAGAGATCTTCCTTTTCTTTTTTCCAATCGTATTGTGGAAAAATATAGGTCTGAGAAACTACAATTTCCTTAGTTTCGTTAGGTTTTAAAGTAAGTTCAGCAGTTTTGGCAGCGAAACCTTCTTTTGTGATTTCGACGGTACTTTTTGCGCTAAGGAATTGAATATGTCCAATAGCATTGCTTTTTGAAGAAACGATTTTGATCGCATTCTCTTCCGCTGAAAACTGTAGATTATCGAGATATATTTTAGAATAATAAGCAGGAGTAAGCGTTATCGTTTTTGGTGATCGATTTTTGATTGTTGTTTTTTGAATGGCAGATTGACCGGATGAAAATACCAGTTGTTGGATTACCTCCAGTTGATCGTTTTGAAATTGTTGTTCTAAATGACTGTTATAACTATTTTGTTGTACTAAAGCCGTTTTCCAATCGATAAGTTCTTGTTGTTTTTCATCGATTAGATGTAAAGAAATAAGAGAAGCACTTAGCCAGACTCCGTTTTGTTCTGTCATTAAAAAAGGGCCTGAGAATCCACCCTGAGCTACGGCAGGCTCCAAAAAGCCGAATCCAAACCAGGCTCCTTTATCAGAAAAAGCGAGTGATTTTCGATCTGTGGCATTTTTAGGGTCTCCTTTGTAATCCAGACTGTTTTTACTGGCTTCTAAGTTGGTGTATTTATTTTGAGCAAAAGTACTCTGCATCATTAAAAAGAACAAAAAAATAGAAAATGCTTCTTTTTTGGACATGATATTTAATTTATTTGATGTTTTTGAAATAATTACCCTGAAAGATTTTTGTACTGCTTTCAGGGTAAAAATAAGTCTAATTATTTTGTATTTCCGTTAAAGGAACCGGATAAAAGTTATTTTTTGCAGCATCAAAATTGGTGCGGCCAACGGCATCAAGAGCCGCTTTGGTTTTCCCCCAACGACGTAAATCGTAAAAGCGGAAGTTTTCTAAAGGAAACTCAATAATTCTTTCATGTTCGATTTGAGTTTTTACAGCATCATAGGTAGTACCTGTCATATTGGGCATGTCTGCACGCTCACGAACTGCATTGATAAAAGGAATTGCTTCGGCCGGACGTTGTAACTCGTTTAGGGCTTCTGCTTTCATCAAAAGAACATTCGAATAACGCATTAAAGGAACATTAAGTCCTAAAAACTCGGTATCCATTTGTTCCTGAGTAGGAGGCAGGTATTTGCGGAAAACAGGCTTGTCTAAAGTACCGAATTTTTGATCATAAGTAGCCCCAAAAATTCTTGGATTAGCCGCATCATTGAAATAAGGATCTTTAAAGAAAATATTGCTGTAAAGACGAGTATCATAATTTCCTGTAGTCGCTATTTTTCCTTCTTTTTTAAATTCGTTCATCAGCATAGTTGTTGGCAGGATTTCATCCCAACCACCCAGTTCGCTGGCCGCCATCCAGAAGTGTAAGGCAGTACGATAGAAAGCACCATTTGAAGTGTTCTCTGTAAATTGAAGTTCAAATATAGATTCTTTAGAGTTTTTATTAGTTCCGTTAAAAAGACTTACATAATCTTTTACAAGTTCGTATCCCTGAACTTTGTTAAAAGCAGCAAGGGACTCCGTAAGATAAGTTTGTTTCTGTGCTGTTTCTTCGTAGGCTCTTGTTAAATAAGCAAAACCAAGATAACTGTTAGCTGCTCCGCTGGTGGCACGACCTGCTTTTTCTGCCGGTTGAGCAGCAGGAAGTACAGTGGCAACTGCTTTTAATTCGCCGATAATAAAATCCCATGCCTCTGCACGCTCAGAAAGTGGAATGCTAATTTGAGCTTGATCCGTGATGTATTTGTTTCTGATTTTGATTTTCTCCCAGTTCAAAATTAATTTTAAATGGTAATAAGCTCTTAAAAAACGAGCTTCTGCAATGACCTGGTTTCTGTCGGCATCGCTAATAGAGGAGGAGGACATTTCACCTACTTTGGTAATAACCTGATTGGCATTACTAATCCCGCGGTAATTGTATTTCCAATAACTGGTAAACTGAGTGTTTCCGTTAGTATAAGTAAAATCAGCCAATTCTACCCAGCTTTGATAATTAAGAGCATCACTTCCTAATTTGCAGATGTCTTCTCGATAGGCTTCTACGGGCCATTTTATTTCAGAGAAGGCATATTCGTCAATGGAAGCTTCCAGAAAGGCATAGGTTGCCGAAAGACCTGCTTCGGCGTCAGCTTTATTTCTCCAAAATGTAGAAGAGTCGAGTTGATCCGGTGATTGTTGTTCGAGGAAATCATTACTACATGCCGTTACTGCTACTAAACTTAGAACAGTAAAAAAATTGAATATCTTTTTCATGATTGTTTCTTTATAAATTTCTTAAAATACGTACTGTACACCCAAAATAAATGATCTCGTAAACGGGTACACAAAACGGTCTACTCCGGTATCCAATAGCTCACGTCTGGAGAATTCAGGATCTGTACCGGAATACTTGGTGATGGTAAATAAATTTTCAGCACTGATGTAGAATCTTAATTTATCTATTTTGGCTGTCTCTAACAATTCTTGCGGTAAAGAATATCCGATTTGTAACTGACGCATGCGAACGAAATTTCCGCTCTCTAGAAAACGATCTGACTCTCTGCTGTTTCCATTAGGATCTCCAAGTACGGCACGTGGCGTATTGCTACGGTTTTCAGGTGTCCAGGAGTTAAGAGTAGAAGCCAGCATATTGGTTCCTGAACTCATAGATTCGTAAAAATAACGGTTTCCGTTGTACAATTTATTACCCCAGCCGCTTCCGATTAAAGTACTAAAATCAAAGCCTTTATAACTGGCTCCCAAAGTTAAGTTAGCCTCTACTTTTGGTAAACCTGTACCAGTATATTCTTTGTCTTTTTCGTTAATTATACCATCATTGTTTAAATCTTTAAACCTAATATCTCCCGGTTTGGCATTGGGTTGTATTAAAGTACCATTATTGGTATAGCTGTTTACCTCGTCCTGAGATTGAAAAATTCCATTGGTGCGGTACAAGTAAAAGGCGCTGATCGGAGTACCCACACGTGCCTGAGTAGGGAAGTGCTCGTCACCAAATTTTAGACCTTCTCCGTAAATCGCCTGATCGGCATTGGCAAGAGATTCAACATTGTTGCGTAACGTTGAAAAATTGAAACCTACATTGTATTTGAAGGCATTACTTTGTTCGCTATAATTTATTTCGAATTCAAATCCGCTGTTGCTTACTTTACCTACGTTTAAAATTGGATCATCGATACCTGCTGATGGTGCCAATCTTTTTGTAATTAACAAATCGTTGGTAACGTTACGATAGAAATTGATTGATCCGCTAATTTTTCCGTTTTTAAGCGTATAGTCAATACCGATGTTTTTAGAGTCGGTAGTTTCCCATTTTAGTTTTCTGTTTTCTAATGTTGTAGCGATACTTCCCGGCCATGGATTACCTCCGGTTCCTTGTACATAACCTGAGTTTAAATAATTTCCTGAAGTAATTAAAGAGCTTGATGCATAGTAACCTAATGCTGCTTCATTACCCAATTGTCCCCAGCTGGCACGTAATTTTAATTTAGAAACAAAGAAATCTTCCGGAAAGAAACTTTCTTTATCAATTTTCCAACCCAAAGCAACAGACGGGAAGGCTCCCCAACGACTGTCTTTTCCAAATTTTGACGAACCATCATAACGTAAAGTGGCCTGTGCTAAATAACGGTCTTTGTACGAGTAATTCAGACGGCTGTAATAAGAAAGTCTGTTGTATTGGTATTTAGATCCGTCTGCAGAATACGTTCCGCCTTTTCCGGCTCCGATGGTTTCGAATCCCGGATCTAAGAATCCTGAAGGGCGTTCAACAGAAACAAGTTGTCCGTTTTCTACCGTGTGGTCTATTGTTTTTCCTTCTACCGTAATGTCATTCCAGTTAGAAGATGACGGGTTGATGGTTGCTCCCAAAAGAAAATCAATAGAATGAGCTCCGAATGTTTTGGCTACCGTCAATGTATTTTCAAAAATTTGCTCATCCCAAAAAGCTCTTCTTTCTCTGTGTACGGTATATTTTTCCGGTGCTTGTGTGTTGGCAATAAAAGGCGGATTGTGTGCCTCAAGCTGGGTGTTTATTTCGTGATAAGAGTAAGCCGTTTTAAATTTTAACCAAGGAGCCAGATTGGCTGTTATCGAGATATTAGCTGTTAAATCCTGTGATTTTACAGCTCCGCTTCTAAAATGCTCATCTGCTACCGGGTTGGTATTAAAAGGCAAACCGTCTTTGTTGGTTAAACCGTAACCATAGGTTTCATTTGGATCTAATACAGGTACTAATGGCGAGATCGCGTAAACTTCTTTTAATTGAAAGTTAGGTTGCTCATTATTAGTAGTAAGGTAAGATAATTTTGTATCAACATCAAAAATTGATTTTTTGAAACTCACTCTGGCACTTGCATTACGTTGTCCAAAATTATTGTCAATAACAATTCCTTTTTCTGTTGAATAGTTCCCATAAAGTGCAAATTTAACTACACCCTGACGTCCCTGAACACCTATCCCATAATTCTGCGCTAACCCGGAACGGAAAACCTGATCTTGCCAGTCTGTATTGTATTGTCCCGGTTTGGTAATATAGGCCGGTAAAGTTACTGGCGTATTAGCATATTTATTGTATTCATCGTACATTCTTCTGTGAACGGTCTGATAGCCTTGTGCATCTAATAAATCTAATGTTTTTGCGGTTGATGTACCTTTCACAAAAGAAGTAAAATCAACTTTAATTCCTTCTTTTTGACCTGCTTTGGTAGTCACGATAATGACACCATTGGCAGCAACAGATCCATAAATAGCAGCTGCAGCTCCATCTTTTAGAACTTCCATTGATTCAATATTCGTTGGATTTACAGAAGCTATATCTCCCTGAAAACCATCAATAATGTATAAAGGTTCGGTGCTTCCGAAAGTATTGATTCCACGAATTTTAACTTTTACAGTTGCTCCGGCGGTTCCTCCACTTTTTTGAACATTTACCCCTGCTACTAAACCTTGTAAAGCCTCTGCAGCATTATTGGTAGCTCTGGTTTCTATACTTTCTTTTTTTACAGAAGAAATAGCTCCGGTAACGTTTCCTTTTTTGATAGAACCGTATCCGATTACCACTACTTCGTCCAGTTTATTGTTTTCTTCCAGCAATACAATGTTTAGTTCTTTGCTGTTATTGACTGCTATTGACTGACTGGTAAACCCAATATAAGTAAAGGTTAAAGTCGGATTTTTGATATCGGATGGAATAAGTAATGTAAATTTTCCGTTTTCATCACTATTTGCGCTCACATTGGTCGCATCTAAGGTTATATTCACTCCCGGAAGGGTAAAACCTTTATTGTCAGTTATTTTTCCTGAAACGCTTTTTTGCGCCTGATTTGCTTGTGCAAAACCGATAGCTGGCAGCCACAAGCATAGAAATAAGACAATATAGCTTATTTCCTTACTTAATAAAATTGGTTTTTTCATTTGATAGTGGTTTTGGTTAATTGTTTTTTTTGATGATTTATAGGTCGAATTTAATTCCCTGGGCCAGTGGAAGGCTGGTCGTATAGTTGATGGTATTGGTTTGGCGTCTCATATAAATTTTCCAGGCATCAGATCCTGATTCGCGACCGCCACCGGTTTCTTTTTCTCCGCCAAAAGCACCACCGATTTCAGCTCCCGATGTTCCGATATTTACATTGGCAATACCGCAGTCAGAACCTGTTACAGATAAAAATCTTTCGGCCTCACGCAAATTATTAGTCATAATGGCTGAGGACAATCCTTGAGCCACTCCGTTTTGAAGGTCAATGGCGTTTTCTACTTCTCCGGAATACTTTACGAGGTATAAAACCGGCGCAAAGGTTTCGTGTTGTACAATTTCAAAGGAATTTTGAGCTTCGGCAATAGCAGGTTTTACATAACAACCACTTTCGTAACCTTCTCCTGAAAGTACACCGCCTTCTATAAGAATGTTTCCACCTTCGGCTACTACTTTTTGCAAAGCCTGAGTGTACATTTCAACAGCATGTGTGTCAATTAGTGGGCCAACATGATTGTTTTCGTTAAGCGGATTTCCAATGCGGAGTTGTTTGTAGGCAGCAAGTAGCGCATCTTTTACTTTATCGTAAATACTTTCGTGAATGATCAATCTTCTGGTTGATGTACAACGTTGTCCGGCTGTACCAACTGCGCCAAATACAGCGCCAATAACGGTCATTTTGATATCAGCATCTGGAGTGACAATTATAGCATTGTTTCCTCCTAATTCCAGTAGTGATTTGCCCAAACGTCCGGCAACGGTTTGCGCTACGATTTTCCCCATACGAGTAGAACCTGTAGCAGAAATTAGAGGAATACGCGTATCAGCAGTTAGTAATTCTCCAATTTTATAATCACCGTTGATCAAACAGGAAATTCCTTCGGGTAAATTATTTTCTTTAATAACCTGAGCCATGATGTTTTGACAAGCGATACCGCAGATAGGTGTTTTTTCTGAAGGTTTCCAAACGCAAACATCACCGGAGATCCAAGCCAGAGCTGTATTCCAAGCCCAAACGGCAACCGGAAAGTTAAATGCTGAAATAATTCCCACAACTCCTAAGGAATGGTATTGTTCGTACATACGGTGTCCCGGTCTTTCAGAGTGCATCGTCAATCCGTGAAGCTGACGTGATAATCCCACTGCAAAATCACAGATGTCGATCATTTCCTGTACTTCGCCATAACCTTCTTGAAGTGACTTACCCATCTCATAAGAAACCAATTTACCAAGAGCCTCTTTATTCTCACGCAATTTTTCTCCAAACTGACGCACAATCTCGCCACGTTGTGGAGCCGGAATTAATCGAAATGTTTTGAAAGCTTCTGTTGCAGCTTGCAGTACTCTTTCATAGTCCTCAGGTGTTGACATTTTTACCGAAGCAATTAATTTTCCGTCTACCGGAGAATAACTTTCTAAAATGCCTCCTGATGAAAAGTTTTGTAAACCTGTCGATGTTCCTTCATTTATCGTTTTGATGCCCAGTTTTACCAGAGCCTCATTCATTCCAAATTGCGATGTTATTGATGTCATGTTTTGTATGTGCTTTTATACTTTAAAAGAAAAAGAATTGGAATTAAATCTTCTTTTAAAGCGTATTACTATTTATTGTGTTGTAATTGTACGTCTGTACTTTCAAATATCTTGTCGGCAGAAGAAGCAATAAATCCTTGGTACAGTTCACCGTTGGCCATTGGATAACGAAGCGCGAATTCGTAATAACAAGAAGGGATTTCTAAAGCGCCTTCCTCAAAATTAACGACGTGTAAATCTGCCAAGGTGCTGGATTGTTCTAATAATTGCTCGGGTGTACCTTTAATTTTTCCTCCTGAGGCATTTAATTTCCATCCGTTATCTTCTAAGAAAGCATTTAGATCTTGTAAAGTAGCAAAGCCTTTCAAGGCGTTAGTATTTATTGTAAAATGGTTCGCGCGGAATCCGTAAACATACATCCATGCCGCATATTCAGATTCGGCCAATAAGGATTGGTAAGTGGCGTGAGAGTTAGCATTCCAAACGGTTCCGCTCAATACTAATTCCGGATGGTCAAATAACTTTTGATCGCAACTGTCCAAAATGCTTTTTATCGTTGCCTGTAATTCAGGAGAACATTTTTCCAATTCCAATTCAGAAATGAAAATTCTTGGTGCATTTTGATCCGTAGCATGTTCGTAATGTTTAGCGAACAATTTTTTAGACTCAAAATGGTATTCTCCTTTAGCTTCGTAACCAAGGTTTACAAAAAGCCTTTCTAATACGGTAATATTTATTCTATTATCATTGAATGTGCGGATCGCAATATGATCGTTTTTTATCTCTTCTCCTTTTTGTTCTAATAAGTCATGAATTTTTTTTGCTGATGGGGTAATTTCAGCGTATTGTTCCCATAATTTTGACAGTAATTGCGTCTTGTCCATCTGTAAAAAATTTTAAATGTTATTATTACACAAATCTATATATATAACTGTTATGTTATTATTATTACTGTACGATTATTTATAAATAAATGGATTAGCTGTTTTTTTTTGTAGATTTGACACTTATAAAAACAGTTTTAATCTTAAAGTTGTCAAAATAATAGAATCAAGTAAATCATTTGTAGCTATGTCAATCATAAAACACAACGAAAACACTGACTATTTAGATCAGGAAATTTTACGAAAGCTGGATGAAAATGGTAGAATCCCTTTTTCTGAAATAGCAAAAGATTTAAATATTTCTAATTCATTAGTGCATTTGCGCGTTCGAAAAATGCAGGAATCTGGAATAATTAAAGGGTTTTCTGTTAAGTTAGATGCTAAGGGAATTGGTTTTGAAACGATAACCTACACAGGAATTGCAACCAAAGAAGCGCGTTTTGCTTATTCGATTTCTGAACAATTGGAGAAAATCCCTGAAGTAGTAGAATGCCACTGGGTTTCGGGAAAATATGCTTTGTTTATAAAAATTGTTGCTGCGAATAATGAAGAGCTTCGCAAAATTTTATACGAGCAGATTCATCAAATCGAAGGAGTAGGAGGAACGGATTCTTTTATTTCGTTTGGTTCTGCATTTGAGAAAAATCTGCCTGTGAAATAAGTTGTTTTTTTTAAAGTAGTATGTTTTAGCTGGAAAATTTAAGGGTAGATTTTTTGCACGCGGATTCTGCGGATTCTGCGGATTTTTTTTATTTCATTGTGTTTAAATCTGGGCGAGACTTTTTTGACAATCTTTGAACTTAATAAGGTTGGGCTAAAGCCATCATCGAGGGCTTTTTAAATCCGTTGGTTAAAACCAACGGCAATTAAAAAAATAGGTATTTGGTGTTTTTTTAAAGAATAAAATTGCCCAAATGTACTACGTGTTATTTTTATTTCAATAGACTTATAATTTCTTTAAATTCCCTTGACTTTGCACGTTATATAGGTGTTGTTGTTTTATAATCAGGCATGTATGTGTTAGTTCGTGCTGTAAAGAATCACTAAGAATTTGAATTGCCGTTGGTTTTAACCAACGGGCGTTTGTTGCCAGAGTAATAGGCTTTAGCCAAAAATCTTAAGGTAAGTTTTGGCTAGAATCCAATTTTATTAAGTTAAGAGATTTTTTCACGCAGATTTGGCAGATTTGGCGGATTTTTTTTATTTCATTGTGTTTAAATCTGGGTGAGACTTTTTTTGACAATCTTTGAACTTAATAAGGTTGGGCTAAAGCCATAATCAAGGGCTTTTTAAATCCGTTGGTTAAAACCAACGGTAATTAAAAAAATAGGTATTTGATGTTTTTTTAAACAATAAAATTGCCCAAATGTACTACGGGTTATTTTTATTTAAGTAGACTTGTAATTTCTTTAAATTCCCTTGACTTTGCACGTTATAGAGGTATTGTTGTTTTATAATCAGGTGTGTATGTGTTGGTTCGTGCTGTAAAGAATCACTAAGAATTTGAATTGCCGTTGGTTTTAACCAACGGTCGTTTGTAGCCAGAGTAATAGGCTTTAGTCAAAAATCTTAAGGTAAAGTTTTGGCTAAAACCTAATGTCATTAAATTAAGAGATTTTTTCACGCAGATTTGGCAGATTTGGCGGATTTTTTTTATTTCATTCTGCTAAAATCTGCGTGAGACTTTTTTGATAATCTTTGAACTTAATGAGGTTGGGCTAAAGCCATAATTAAAGGGCTATTCAAAAAAGGCATATTTAATAGACAATATTTCCATTATGAATAAGAGAGCGCACTGGAGACATTCTGGATACAGCTTCAGCAGAGCAGCTGGCCTCGATCAATACTACATCTGCAGTATCACCGGCTTTTGGCCATTGTTGAATTCCTTTGTCATCTAATGGTAACGGACCTGCGGTAGCGAGTTTTAGCATTCTGGATAAGCCGAATTCTGTAACTTGTCCGTACAATTGTGCTGCAAGATTGGCTTTTTGTAAAACACTTCCGGTTCCAAAAGTATTCCAATGATCGATAATACTGTCGTTTCCGGTCATTACTTTTACGCCATGTTTCAGTAAAGTTGGAATAGGCATCACAAGATTACCGAAAGGAACAGTAGAAACAATGCCTATTTGAGCTGCGGCCAGTTTTTGTGCCATTTCTTCCTGTTTGGGTTTGTCCAGTTTTGCAAGAATGAAACAATGACTTACAAAAGTTTTTCCTTTCAGACTGGTATTTTCGTTGACTTTGTCTATTAGATATTCAACGGTTTTTAATCCCGATTCGCCAGATTCATGCAAATGGATATCAATTCCTTTGTTGTGGTCGAGAGCCAGTTGTATGGTAAAATCCATTGTTTTTTCGATCGCGCCGTCAATCGTGTAAGGATCGACTCCTCCAATAAAATCAATGTCCATTTTTGCAGCTTCTTTTAGATAGGGAACCGTATCGGTATAAAAAACGCCGTGTTGCGGAAAAGCTACCAATTCTGCTCCAAAACCATTCTTTTTATTTTCTAAAGCGATCTGTAGGTTTGTTAAGGATTGTAACTTAGAAGTGGGTTCAATGTTCACATGGCTGCGGGCAAACGAGGTTCCGTGTGATTGTAACAGTTCGATTAGTTTTTCAGCTTTATAGGTTGAGTTTTTTAGCAAATCAGGCATAATTTGCTGCTCTAATGTTATCATGCCTTTTACACCACCATTTCTCTTTTTTACTGCTTCCCAGGAATCGCCGTATAAAGTTTTATCCAAGTGAATGTGCATATCACGAAAAGCCGGAAGCATTAAAAAACCTTTGGCATCGATGGCTTCTGAGTTGGGTTTATTAGGTGAAATAGCCTTGATTTTGCCATCACTAATTTCTACACAGAAGAGCGCCGTTTTGGTGTGTACAATTTCTTCTTCTTTATATTCAAAGCCTGTTTCTAATCTAACATTTTTTAGGGTGTACGATTTACCTGCTGCTATTTTTATATTGGAATCGGTTTTCAGGGAATTGGCTGCTGCCGAGTTTAGAAATCCTGAGCCAATGGCCAGTCCGGCAACACTTAATGCGGAGTTTCTTAAAAAGTCTTTGCGGGATATTCCGGAAGTTTTCATAGTAGTTATAGTTTCTACAAATATAACCGCCATAAAGAATCCGAATGTGAAGGATTTATTCCAAGGCTTGTAAAATTTATAACAAATCCCGAAAATCAGTAGGTGTTGTTCCGGTTTGGGTTTTAAAGAAATTGGAAAAATAAGCATGGTCAATAAATCCCAGTTCAAAGGCAATTTCTTTAACAGACACGGTGGTGGTTTTGAGAAGACGTTTGGCTTCCAGTACTGTTCTTTGCTGTATGAGTTGTGTTGCTGAAATCTTTAGATATTTCTTGCAAAGGATATTGAGATAATTGGCCGAAATGTGAAGTTTTGCCGCATAAAAGGAGACTAGTTTTTGTTCTTTAAAAGAGACATCAATCAACTGTTGAAATTTTACGATGCGTGGCTCAGCCTCATAGTTGTTCAGATCGGTAAAAATTTTAGCAGCAGATTTACTTATAATAGAAGCAATGACGGCCGTACGGGAACTGATTAATTCTGAAAGGGAATCTTCAGCTGTCAATTCATTTTTAATCGCATCAAATTCATAATGAAGCAGTTTAAAGGAATCCGGTTCCAACTCAATAACAGGATGATTGTGATACTCGACGAATGAAAATCTGAAACTGGCAGAAAAACGTTCAAAAAAATGACGATCAATCATCAATTGATAGCCTGTTGTTTCCGGTTCGATATTCCAGGTATGAACCTGTCCGGGGAATAAAAGATGAATTTGTCGGTTGCTAATTTTATACTCTTTAAAATCAATAGTATGATTGCCTTTTGCCTGATCAAAAAGAATGATGATAAAAAAATCGTGTTGATGTGGTTTGTGAATATGTCTTTCGCCATGCAGTTCATTAAACAAAAGCGGCTCTTTAGAATGGAGTCGGTCTTTTCTAAACTCTTCTAAACCGAGAAGCGGAATATGTTTGTTTTTGTTTGTTAGCATCACATCGGGTAGATTTCTTTGTAAAGTTAGCTATAACCGTATGATTTTGCAAAAGGATACAATGGAGTAAATGGGTTTTGCATTTTCTCCAAAGAAGTCAAATTTAATAAGTAGGTACAAAAAAACCTGACAATAAAATTGCCAGGTTCAAAATACTCTACTTCGGATTAATACAAACTAAAGAACGCTCATAATTCCAGAGTATTTTGCAAAAAAAAAATAAAACTAAAAGGACTTAGTTTTTTATTGCTTTAACATTTTGCTGCAAAGTTCTTAGTTTAAAAAGTTTACTACTTTGAAAGATTTTTTGTTACCTGCTTTGTTTGTTACTACAACGATAAACAATTGTTTCGTTGAAAAACTATAATTCTGAAGCAGTATTTCGTTATTGTTCATCCTGTTTTTGTAACTGGCTAAAGATTGTCCCAATGTATTAAACACGTCGACCTGAGCAATATCTTCCGTCTCGCTTTTAACTAGTAGAGCATTGTTTTTGAAATAAACCACTGTATTGTTTTTTGCTTCAATTTTGTCAAGAGATAATTGTGCTGCAAAATAAGCAGCATACGCATTTGAAAATTCATATCCGGTTCCGCAGCCTGCATCCCAGTTAATCGACCAGGTCATTACTCCTCTCATATCAGGATAAGGACCACCTTTAAGTGTGTAATTCCGTCCTATATAATTGATTCCGCTTCTTAAATAATTAAAAGCTTCAATTCCTTTTTGCGGTGTTATGTAACTTGCGGCCTGAGCTGCTCCGGTACAAGCCGGAAGGGCTATAACCACTTTGGATGCGGGTAATGGAGGGAAATAAAATCCTGTAGTGCTTACATTAAATCCTTTCATTAACATTTCTGACATAGATACTAAGAAATCGGGTTTTCCTTGTTCATAGGCAAGGTTGTCCAGCGCTACTATTGATCCTGTATTGTATAATTGCACCATCAAAAGATCCAGCTCGTTGCGTAGATTATGAATTACTGGTAAGAAAGAACCAACTCCGTTTCCATAGGTATTATAACCTGCCTGAACGTAGTAGGCTTCGGGAGCAGCTGTCAGAATGAATCCGTTGCCATAATTTGTTTTTAATTCTTTAAAAGCATCTACGACATTTTTTAATTTTGGATAAGTGGAAATCGACGAATAAGAGAAATCTTTAAGCGCTCCTGCTTCGAAATTCATTGATGATCCTTCAAAATCGATATCAAGACCGTCAAAATGATATTGATCAACAATCGTTTTTATGCCGCTTACAAAAATGTCTTTTTGAGTGACTGTTTCTAACACTACATGACCATTTTGCCCTCCTATAGAAACAAGAACAGGAATTCCTTTGTCTCTTAAGAATTTGATGTCGTTTTTTAATAACTGAGGATCAAATACACCATTTGTAAAATATCTTGGCTCGTTTACCACAAGGACTGGTGTATAGCCGTCTCTGTTTTTAGTTTCAATGAAGGAATAAATGACTACATTAAATTTTTTATCCCCCATTTGATTGAAGTATAAAAACGGTGCACTTGAGTTTTCCCATCCGTGGGCATAACCAACAATTACCTTCGCCGGGAGAAGATTAAATGCAGAATTAACGATATTAATCGATTGGTTTAAGGTGTTTTCGCCTCCGGAGTTATCCTTGGCTTTTACAACTATTGCATATGTTTTGAAGGCAGTTGGAGTGAAAGTGTAATTGTAAGTACTTCCCGCGCCCTTTGTCATCGTATAAGAAACCCCATCAATACTAATAGAAGCACTTGCAACTGTACCATCTTTATCCGTAACATTTACGCTTACCGGTACAGTCTTGAATCCCGAAGCCTGATTGATAGTAGTCGATGCCGGATCAATCCAGGTTATTTCGGGTACTATATTTGGACAATTGATACCGGAACATTGTAAATAAAACGTTTTACTGTCATCTGAAGTGATTGTATTTGACGCTGTTACCGTTGCTTTTAAGGTGTAATTTTTATTAAAATCGGCTAAAGTTGGTGTCCAATTGGCTACATATTCGGTTCCTGTTGAAAGTGTTGCTGTAATCGTTTGTCCATTGATGTTAAATACTACAGAAGAAATAGTCACGGACGGATCTGCAAAAGTCAAATCAGCATTGGCTTTGAGTTGAACAACCGTTCCCGGTATAATTGCTACTGTTGCCGCTGTTGGACTTGTAATCGCAATTTGTGGTGTGACAGCGCTTGAATTGAAATTATAAACTTTTGATACCGTTGGAATCTCAAAGTTTGCCAAATCAGTCGGGAAATAGTCAACTCCCTTATTATCCCAAGTGTTCAGTTTTAAGGTTTGTACTTTTGAATAACCTGCTAAATCATCATTAGTAAAACTGTACGCCCCTTGTGCATCTGTAGTTACAATTATAGTTTTATAGGCATGACTGGAGTCTGTCCAGGGTAAGGTTAATTCTAGTTTTGCTCCCGAAACCGGAGTTGAACCCTTTTTAACTGTACCACTAATTTTGTTTATAATGGCATCTTGGGTAAAGTCTAATGTTTTGTTGGAGTCAATTGCAGTATAAACGGTATTAGCAGGAGTATAAGTTATTCCTGCTTTAGCGGCTGTTACAGCGTAATCTAATCCTGCGACCAAATTGGCAACGGTGTAATTGCCCGTAGCATCTGATGTAGCGTTCAGAGTCATAGTTCCGGAAGTTGCAGAAACTACCACTCCTGAAACTGCAGTAGTTCCATTTTTAACAGTTCCGCTAACGGTGTAAGTAGGGCGTGCTGTTCCTTGAAGTACTACTGCGGTTTGATCCGTCGTTACATTTGTAAAATTAGTTGCTATAAATGTATACGCCGGATGAACAGCGATAAGGCTGTAATTTTTTCCGGAGGCTAAATTATGGAAAGTAAAATTACCAGTAGTACTAACTGTATTCTGCAGAATTACATTATTTGAATCTCTTAATTCAACTGTGGCGTTGGCAATCAAAGCAGATCCGTTTTTTACAGCACCACTAATACTTACTGTTCCGGGTAAGATAGCCTCAAACGAAGTATCTATCTGGTTTAGTAATGCATTTGGAATTGCGCCTCTGGTATCCTGAGAAAGTTCCCAAATCATGCCTCCGGCCAAGTTTTTTGATTTAAGATATTGTACTTTAAAGTCTATAGATTGTTTGTCTTCATAACTGATAAACTGGTGTGTACGGTCGTTGTATAGATAAGGAACTTTAGTAGTGTTGTCAAAGTACCTTACCCAACCGGCAGCAGCGGCGGTGGATGTTACCAGCATGGTAGTTGGATCTAAATAAGGATGCGGATTTGTAGTTGGATTTCCCACTAAATCGCAGATTTCAATACTTCCCGAATTTTCACAGGTTTTACCTGAATCCCAAGTCCCTAATGGAGGTTGATGATTGGTGCATCCTGAAACAATATCTTGCGGAGCTGAAACAAATAAACCCGGATGATTTGGATCTGTTCCATTATTGGCAACATTGTTAAACAACTTTCCATAGTAAGGCAATCCCATGATTAATTTATTGGATGGAATACCCACAACGTTTAGAAATTGATTCGTTAACTCGTCTAATGATTCAGATTGTGTTGATCCGTATAAAGGATCGTTTGTGTTTTCGCTGGCATATAAAGGAGCATTATAGCACGTTTTATCATACCAGTTTCCACCAAAATCATATCCAAAATAAGTGATATAATCGCAGTAAGTCGAAAGGTCTTCTGTCATTCCATATTGAGCTCTATTGTTAGGACCCAGATATTGCTGAGAAACATTTTTCACATTATTCCCGGCAGCGATCGAGATTAATTTATTAGGCATTACACGACGCATTTCTTTTAATAGGTAGACAAAATTTTTGTTATCATCCGGATTGTGATTTTGTGCAGGAACCGGAGCATCATTAAGCATTTCCGTTCCGTCTGTTCCTCCTTTTACAGGATATTCCCAATCAATGTCAAACCCGTCAATAAAGGGATAAGTGGAAATAAACTGTGCCATATCTGCTACTAAAGCATTTCTTGCTATAGGGTTTGCGGCAATAGGGGATAAATCCTGACCTTTAGTCCAGCCTCCAATCGAAATTAAAACCTTTAAGTGTGGATACTTTTGTTTTAACTTCATTAAGTCATAAAAGTTCCCTTTTACCGGAGCGTCCCATGGTATTCCGCCTTCCATATGTTCAAAATCAGCATAGGAGTCTAAACATCTTAATTTGGTGTTTTCGGGATGGGCGGGATCGTAGGTTGTCCCATAAAAGGAATAGTTTAGATGGGTTAATTTGCTACCGTCTATTTTTGGAATATTAAAATCCCGTGCATAAATAGACCATTGTGCATAGTAGCCTATTACTTTTTTACCATGAGCTGGTTGAGCTACTGCCAGTAAAGGAAATAGTAATAAAAAGATTAATTTGTAGTACTGTTTCATAGGTTTAATTTTTGATTAAGAAGGTGTGAAAAACCCCAATTTGTATCAACTTGCCAAATTTAAATACAGTTTATAAATACGATAATCATAATCCAATCGGTAAGGACTGATAAACATTGAAATTATGGAAATCAATTCATGATTTTTTTACTGAAATAATTCGGATCATGCAAAAAGTGCAATAAAGCAGGTTGATAAAGGAATGAGGGCAAAATGGCAATACCTTCATTTTTTTTCAAAAATATTAAAGAGCAGTGTAACAGAAATAGTTGGTTGTATAGCTGTATGATTAAAAATTATAATTGATATAATAAATTCAATACTTATGCTATTAGAGGTTTACATTAGAACAACCGGAAAAGTTTGGATCAATATATTTTTTTCAGTAGTGAAAAAGGCATTTAATTTAGGATGCTTTAAAAACAAAAAAACAGTTACAAGAAAATCTCGTAACTGTTTAAGTGATATTTTTTTAGCCAAATCGGTTATGATTTGTCTAGTATTTAATTAGTTGTCCCTGCAGCACTTTTGTCTACCAAAAACAATAATTCTCCTGTAACAGGTTTTATTAGTTGCATCGGATAAGTAGTAGGGTTATAATCGCCATGTAACACTTCTTTTAATGCCGGAGCTTTCTTTTCTCCAAATGCCACTACGATAATCTGCTCTGCTTTGTTAATCAGAGGAGCGGTCAATGTAATGCGGTGCATGTTTTGAGATTCTAAACGGTAAGCATCTACCCATTTTGTTTGTTCATGCAAAACAGCTTCTCCAGGGAAAAGAGAGGCGGTGTGCCCGTCGTCACCAAGTCCCAGTAAAATAAGATCTAATTTTCCGTCCGGACCAGTAATATCTTTTACGGATTGCTCATAAGTAACCGCATACGCTTCTGGTGAAACACCCTCTTTGTACATTGGAAATATATTTTCTTGCGGAATTGGAACGTGGCTCAAAAGCGTATCAAAAGACATTTTTGCATTACTGCGGTCATCATCAAGTGGTACCCAACGCTCATCACCCCAAAAAATATACACTTTGCTCCAGTCAATTTTTGATTTGTAATCGGGAGAAGCCAAGAGTTTATAAAGGCCAGCAGGTGAAGAACCACCGGTAAGTACGGCGGTAAATTTTCCTTTTTCCTGTATGGCTTTTTGTGCTGACACTACGAAAAGAGTTGCTGCTTTAGTATTAATCTCTTCTATGGTGTTAAAAATCTGTATCATTTTAAATTTCTTCTTTTACGGTAGTTGTTGTGTTAGAAACCCAGGCATGTCCTTGACGTGCAAGTAATTCGTCTGCGGCTTCAGGTCCCCAGCTTCCGGCTTTGTAATTAGGGAAATTGGCAGGGGCATTGTTCTTCCAGAATTCCTGAATGGTGTCGATTGCATCCCAAGCCTGTTCTACCTGATCCCAACGCATAAACAGGGTAGGATCTCCTGCTAAAGCATCTGCAAGCAGGGTTTCATAGGCTTCCGGTGACATTGTAGAACATTGAAAATAGTCAAAAACCATTTCTGCAGGTCGCAAAGAAAGCGAAAGCCCCGGTTTTTTAGTCATAAACTGCAGCTTGATATCCATAGACGGCTGAATGTTTATGATCAGTCGGTTAGGCGTCATTCCTTCATTGCCATAAGAAAAGGAGGAATGCGGTACCGGTTTGAACTGAATCACGATCGAGGACTGTTTTTCCTGCATTCTTTTTCCGGTGCGCAGGTAAAAAGGAACGCCTTGCCATCTCCAGTTATCGAGATAAATTTTCATCGCCACATAGGTTTCTGTATTAGAATCCGGTGCGACTCCTTTGTCCTTACGGTATTCGGGAACGGGATTTCCTTGTATAAATCCTGCATCGTATTGACCTCTTACGGTATAATGATCGACTTCATTGGGTTTTATACGACGAATAGAGCGCAACACATCTGCTTTGCGACTTCTGATATCATCTGCATCTAAAGAAGCGGGAGCTTCCATGGCAGTCATACACAAAATTTGAAGCAGGTGATTTTGGATCATGTCCTTTAAGGCTCCGACTCCTTCATAGAATCCGCCACGATCTTCAACTCCTACTTCTTCTGCCACAGTAATTTGAACAAAATCAATAAAATTGCGGCTCCATAAGGGTTCAAACATAGAATTTCCAAAACGGAAAGCAAGGATATTTTGAACGGTTTCTTTCCCTAAATAATGATCAATACGGTAAATCTGTTCTTCCTTGAAAGTTTCAGAAAGCATCTCGTTAAGTTCAATCGCCGAAGTCTTATCGTATCCGAATGGTTTTTCGATAATAATACGATCTTGTTTGGCATTCGCAGCAAGACCAATTTTCTTGATATTACTCGAGATAGTGGTAATGAAAGAAGGGGCTATAGACAGGTAAAAAAGACGATTGGCACGCAGACCAAAAGACTCATCGATGGCATTTAACTTGGAATCTAAATCCTGATAGGATTCTTCTTTGTCAATGTCGTGTCTGAGATAGGTAATATGCGAAATGAATTTCTGAGTATCTTCAAGGGAAAGCCCTGATTTTCTCGAAAATTTCTCTAAATTTTCCAAAACATAACTGCGAAACTCCTCATTGGTTTTTTCGGCTCTTCCCAGTGCTATAATCTGAAATTTTTCATCCATACGACCATCGAGATATAGATTTTGAAAGGCAGGGAAAAGCTTTCTTTTAGCTAAATCACCTGAGGCTCCAAAAATAACAATGATTGTTGGGTTTATATTTTTAACAGTACTCATTTTTGTTTTGCTTAAAGGTTCTTAATCATTCCATTGGGTATGAAAGATGCCCGGAGCATCAATACGTTCATAAGTATGCGCTCCAAAATAATCGCGCTGAGCCTGTATTAGGTTGGTTGGAAGATTTTCGGACCTGTAAGAATCAAAATAAGCCAAAGAATTCATTAGACCGGCAGTTGGTAAACCATTTTGAACGGCAAATTGAATAATGGTTCTGATACCTTTCTGACTTTCATTCAGTTTTGCTGCAATATTCGAATCTAAAAGTATGTTGGGTAAATCGGTATTTTGTGCGAATGCTTTTCTGAAATCTTCCAGCACTTCTGCACGAATGATACAACCACCACGCCATATTTTTGTTACGGTCTCTAAGTTTAAGTCGTAGTTGTATTCTTTTGAAGCCGTTTTTAGCATGGCCAGTCCTTGTGCATAAGTAATCAGGGTAGAAAAATACAAAGCTGATTTTAACGACGCAATCGCTTCCGTTGTGTTCACCGTTGTTTTTGCATTTTCCCAGATTAATTTTGTTGCAGCCTCAATTCTCTCGGGTTTGCTTTTAGACATATCACGCATAAACACTGCAGCATCAATAGTTGGAACAGGTACTTGCAGATCCATCGCATTTTGTGACGTCCATTTTCCGGTTCCTTTAGACTTTGCCCAATCCGATATTTGATTGATTAACCTTGAACCATCCGGTTCTGTTTTTTTAAGAATATGTGCTGTTATTTCGATTAAGAATGATTTAAGATCGCTCTCGTTCCATTCTTCAAACGTTTTTTGAATTGTATCTTCATCGAGATTATAACCACGCTTCATCAGATCATAAATTTCTGAAATAAGCTGCATAATTCCGTATTCGATTCCATTATGAACCATTTTTACATAATTACCCGCTGATCCGTTCCCCAGATATTCCACGCAAGGTTCTCCATCGACTTTTGCTGCAATAGCTTCAAAAATCGGACGAAGTCTTTCGTACGCTTTTTTATCTCCTCCGGGCATCATACTAGGACCAAATCTCGCTCCTTTTTCTCCTCCCGAAATTCCCATACCAAAGAAATGAATTCCTTTTGCAGATAATTCAAGGAATCTTCGGTCTGTATCGGTAAAGTAAGTATTACCGCCATCAATCAGAATGTCTCCTTCATCAAGGTGAGGTAAAAGGCTTTGGATGGCGCTATCGACAGGCTTACCGGCTGGTACCAAAAGCATAATGGCTCTTGGACGTTTGATAAGTTCCACAAAATGCTTAACGTCTGTTGTTGCTTCGAGGGTATGCTCCGCATCGGCTTCTTGCTGAAGTGAATTTACTTTTTCGGCATCTAAATCTAAGCCCGCTGCGGCGAATTTTTGGCTGGCAATGTTTAAAAGTAGGTTACGGCCCATTACGCCGAGCCCAACAATGCCAAAATCAAATGTGTTCATAATTTTTTAAATTAACTAAATTGTTAGTGTGTTGTTGTTTACAATACGACAAGAAAATACGCTGTATTGCTAATGTTCCGCTAAATTAGACAAAAAGGTTGGAATATTATAAAATAAACTCGAGCCTTTAAAGCTTTGCTGAGTAAACAGGAGATTTAAACAAAATTCAAGGAAAAGTTGGATGAAATTTATTTGTGCTCGAAAACAGCTATTTTTAATCCTACCGCTTTTTTTGTTTTGAAAAAGAAGGATTGCTTCGGAAGGGCATATTAATAAATCATTAAATGAATGGGTTATCAAAATAAGGAAAGTTAGTTTAAGGTAATTTTGTAAGGATACCTTACACCTTTAAAATTGCATTATGAATACTATTTTGATTACCAGATTGCGCGACGGAGACGATTCTTGTTTTAAAGAAATCTATGAGCTATATCACTTCAAAGTGTATTGTTTTGTTAAAAAGTATGCTGCTCAGCCTGCCGATGTAGAGGATATAACACAGAATGTCTTTATTCATATCTGGAAATACCGCACTAAAATAGACCCTTCCATTCCGTTAGACTCGATTTTGTTTAAAAGTTGCAAACAGGAAATTTCAAAGTGGTATAAAAAACAGAATGAAATTTTTTCGATGGAGTATGAACAGTTGGTAAAAGATCTGGATGAAACCGATGAAGCAGAGGAGACGGTCTCTTTAAATCTGGAAAAAATAGAAATACTATTGCAGCAGATTCCAGAGAAAAGAAGAAAAATTTTTACCCTGCATAAGTTTGACGAAATGAGTTACAAGGAAATTGCTGCCGAAATGGGAATGTCCCAAAGCGCCGTGGCCAACCAGATCTCCAAAACCTTACAGTATCTTAAGAAGAATTCTATAAAGAGCCATGAACTTTATTGGTTTCTTTTAATGTTCATTAACCATAATTAAACTTTGATTTTTCGGACCGTATTTCGGAAATATTTAAGGCAACTTATTGATTGTGATTCTGTTGATTTTTTCTTTTAACACATAGAAACATAGATGCGGAATTTATAATTTGTGGTGATTTAAGGAAAACATAATTTTTTCACATAGTCTTATGTGATTTGTTTTTTAGTGCATCATCTTTTTACGCTTTTTTGACCCTATCTCTATGTGTTAAAATTAGTTGCATCCAACGCGCTGTGTTATAAAATTGCGTGACAAGTGTAAATTAAATGTAAGTTGTTTTGAACCGTTTTTTTATAATGAGTTGTTTTTTAATTGGTTTCATTGTTTTTTGCTTTTTAAGGCATTAACAAATCGTTAAGTGTAGCGACCCCCCGTGATTTTTTGGAGTAAAAATATCTAATGTAGTTAGACAGGAGAAATTCTGGAGTTTTTCCTAAAATATTAATTTTTACTAAGATAAAATGAAATCGTACAGACTACGTGAAGAATGGGATGAGTTGCCACAAAAAGGATTATTTTCGGAAGAGGCAAAACTCAGAATGTGGACTAACATTCTCCGCGCAACAAGCAACAGACGCAGACGTAATTACCAAAGAGTAATCGCAGCTTGCGCGGTGCTTTTTCTATCGATTGCCGCTTACCACACTTTTTTGGCATTTGCTTTTTCGAAGAAACCCGAAATTATCACACAGACATTTCCTCAGGACATAAGACTATTGCGTCTGTCTGACGGTACCCGTGTTTGGGTAAATGAAAATACTCAGATTGAATATCCGGAACATTTTGCGGCTAATGAACGAATTGTAAAATTAAAAGGAGAAGCTTTTTTTGAAGTAGCAAGAGATACTACGAGGCCTTTTATTATCAGTTCCGGTGATATAAAAACAACGGTTTTAGGAACTTCATTTAATGTAAAAGCGTACGGAAAAATAGCAGAGGTAAATGTGAGAACCGGAAAGGTAAAAGTAGAAAGTACTCAAAATGCTGTTTTTTTAGAACGAGGATATGCGGCACTATTTTTTCCAAAAGAAAACAGAGTTAAAAAACACAAAACTACTGAGTTGGAACCACAATGGAAAAAAGCGCTGCTTGATGTTGATGGCCTAACGCTCGTTGCTGTTATCGAGAAACTTAAATCCGATCATGTCTTTAAATTGGAATACGCCAGCGAAGACCTGAAACAACTTCAAATAAAAGGAACACTTGATACCAGACAAGGGATTTCTGAAATACTACAAACGATTGCATTTGCTCTTGAAGTTAAAATCAAACCCATCGGGGAGAATAAATTTTTAGTAAGCAAATAAGCCTTTATCCGCTAAGAAAACATACGATTTCCTATAACCTAATATACCATTAAAACAAATTATTTACTTATGAGCTATTTTTTCAGGCAATTTCCGATTGCCATACAAATGCTGTTTTTTAGCCTATTCCTCAGTACAACCGCCACCTATGCACAATCTGGAACCGTGTCGGTAGATTTTAAAAATACTTCACCAAAAGAAATTTTTGAAAATTTAGAATCCCGAACTCCTTATCGCTTTATTTATCAAAAAGATATAGATTTTAGTAAACCATTGATCAATCTTAAAAAAGAGAATGTAACGATTGATGAAGTATTAAAAGAATTAGAGCTGCTTACCAATCTAAATTTTAGAAGAAACAATACCAATATTGCTGTCAATAAAAGGATCGCATCGACAAAAAAAGTAGGAGGTATTTCCGGAAAAATTGTCGACAAAAATGGTTTGGCTTTACCGGGAGCCTCAGTGAAAGTCATAGAAACCGCAAATGCAATTGTTTCTGATTTTGACGGAAATTATTCTTTTGCACTGGAAGAGGGTTCTTATACCTTGGAAGTGAGTTATGTTTCCTTTCAAAGCCAGAAAATTACAGATATAAAAGTGGGAGATGCAGCAGAAGTAGTCTTAAATGTAGTTTTAAAAGACGATGCGGAATCATTGGATGAAGTTGTAATCACTCAAACCTATCAAAAAGCAACTGCTTCTACGGAAGGAATGCTGCTTCAGCAAAAGAAAGCCGCTCAGTTTTCTGATGGAATTTCTGCCGAACAAATTGCCAGAACACCGGATAAGGATGTCGGAAGTACCCTAAAACGTATTACAGGAGTAACTACAATTGATGATAAATATGTGGTCGTACGTTCGATGGGAGAACGTTGGAATCAAGCGGTAATGGATGGTGTTAATTTGCCAAGTACAGATCCGAATGTACAACAGTTTAATTTTGATATTATTCCCACGGCAATGGTAGAAAGTGTTGTGGTTAGTAAAAATGCAACTCCGGATATGAATGCCAATTTTGCCGGAGGGTATGTAGAAGTAAAAACAAAAGATATTCCGAAGAAAAATTTCATGTCTTTTACCATCGGAAGTTCTTATAACAGCCGTAGTACGTTTAAAGACCGTCTGAGCAAACAAGAAGGTTCAAATGATTATATCGGGTTTGATGATGGCACCAGAGATTATCCTTCCGGTTTAGTAAATATTGCTTTGCCTACCACGGAGGCGACATCAGGGCCTTTTTTAGAGCAATCGAAAAAATTTACGGAGGATAATTTTACTACTTATAAAACCTATGCCGCTCCCGGAACTTCGTTACAGTTTGCTTTGGGGCAAGTATATGAGTTAAAAGACAATAATAAACTTGGTTTTGTGGGTTCTGTTATTTTCAAAAACACACAAGATCAGTTGCAAATTGACCACACCGAAAGAGGTACCTATATGACCAACTCGGAGTTTACACCGGAACAGGAAGAAGGTTATTCGACTTTTAAAAGATACGGATTTAAAAACTCGGGTGCTTCCTATAATTTCAATTCGACTTTAGGGGGAATGTTGAATGCGGGTATTCAGCTCGGAAAGCATAAAATTGCCATTCGCAATACCTACATGCACATGTACGACAACCAACTGACTCAAATTACAGGTTGGAATTTCTACGCAGGAAACGTCGAAGGAATTGTAAAAGGAACTTATTTGCCTTTTACCAAAGAAACTGATTATCCGGTTTACCAGACTTTTATTCAAAATAAAATAGAAGGAAATCATCGTTTTGAGAATTTCGAGATCAATTGGTTTGGGGCTTTTGCCAGTACTTCTAAAGATACTAAGGATGCTACTTTTTTAACCAGTTACAGAAGAAAAGTGGGAAGTGATGTTCAATTGTATCAACAAATTTATAATGCAGATCCGGATGCTTTCAAAAGATCCAATTTCACAAACAACGAGAAAGATTATAATGTAGGAATCAATTTTAACTATGCTTTTGATTTAGGAGAATCGGTCAAAAACAACGTAAAAGCAGGATATTTCGGGACTTACAAAATAGCAACCAACCAACAGGAATCATCAGCTCTGAATGTTGTCGGGCAAGGAACAGAAACAGCTATTGTTGATTTCCCTCTTTCGCAATTGCTGGACGGTTCTTATTATCGCTGGGGTGGTTATGGCTGGAACAGGATTACGACTTACGGTAATGAATATGAGGGAGATGTCAAAATTCATTCTCCTTTTTTAATGCTCGATAATAAATTTTCGCAGTACATAAGATTGGTTTGGGGATTGCGTGCCGAAAGTTATGTCTACACCCAAATCGCGAGTCAGTCAGACAATTCGGCTGGTTTTGAAACAACGCAAAAAGATGAGGATGTGTGGCAATACCTTCCTTCTGCCAACCTGACCATTAGCCCTACCAACAAAATGAATATCAGACTGGGGTACACCAAATCGGTCTTGCGACCACAGTTTGCAGAGCGAATCAATATGCCTTATTACGACCCAATACGCGATGCAAAAGTGCTGAATTATACAGGTGGAATTGTTTCTACTCTGGTTGATAATTTTGATTTTAAAGCGGAATGGTTTCCTTCTCAGGGTGAAATTCTGTCTTTTGGAGTGTATCATAAAAACATCAAAAATCCAATTGAAGGAGTGACCCAGATTGGTAATGACGGAGGTTCGCGTACCATCTTTAATATGAACTCAGACAGTGCCAAACTATTTGGAGTAGAATTTGAAATTTATAAAAACCTCTCTTTTTTGGGTGAAGGGGATCTTTTGAAAAAAATCTTCCTATGCGGAAATGCTGCTTTTAATGATACAAAAGTAACCGGATATGTAAACATTGACGGTACAGGCGGACTTTATGAAGCCAATCGTCCTTTATACGGACAGGCTCCATACAATTACAATTTAGGATTGGATTATGTAGGAGAACGTTCAGGGTTCAGTATCAGACACAATGCTATTGGGGATCAGTATATTCTGGTTGGTTTTGATTATCAGGCCGAAGAGATCCGTATGCCGTATGCCGTTACCGATGCTCAGGTAAGTTATAAGTTTTTTAAAGAACGAAATTTAGAAATAAAACTAGGAATCAAGAATCTTTTTGATACCGCTATCGAGACGTATAATAATGCCAATAGTTACTCAAAAGATGTGGATTACGATTATGGTTCAAATCCAAGAGATCAAAAGGCACTTGGGGCAGGAGCAACCGATAAATACGATCCGTACATAGACCGAAAAATGTTTAAAGCCTGGAGCGGGAGAAGCTTTAATTTCTCTATGAATTATTCTTTTTAGTAACATTAGATTGTTGATTTCACGGATAAAAGACCATTAAAATTAAGAAAACGTTAAGGAAAGATTTTAGCGTGATTTTTTCCCCTTTTGAAATCTAATGTATATAAATGAGACGATCTATTTTTAGCTATAAAGTAAATCTGTTTTGATATTAATTTCTTTGAAAAACTGCTACAAGTCAAACACTACATCTTAACAGACGTACACAATCTGCAAAAAAAATCCAGACCGAAAAAAGCGCGTCAGAATGGTACAATAGATTTTTACGTTCTCTACAACTTATAGTATGGTTTGTTTCAGATTTTGAAGAAAAACGAGCCTTTCACCGGAACCCTAAAAGTGAAAGAAGAATACTCAGGGATAGTCTCCGGAGGTAAGACGGAAACCTATAAAATACATTACCAAAAAAAGGAAAGGTCAAAGGGAAGAAAATTTGCTGCTCCTCCCAAAGACCTCAAGTGTAAAATATTAGCAGCAAAGTTAATCAAAATTCAGTTATCATGAAAAAAGTTTTTTTGTTCGCGATTGCCATTCTTTTCTTCAATTCTTGTCAAAATGATGAAGCAACAAGTGCTGATTCTTCATTTGCAATGAAATCTGCAAGTGCAGATTATTCAGGTTACCCAGCTACAGTACAAACAGTAAGTGGTAACATTACAACTAACACTACTTGGACAAACGACAGAGTTTGGGAAGTTAGCGGAGTAGTTCGTGTTATTGGAGCGAAATTAACGATACAACCGGGAACTTTTATTAAAGCTAAAGTATTAGGTTCAGGAGTTGCTACAGGGGTATTGGTTATCACAAAAACAGGTCAGATTGATGCTCAGGGTACTGCTGCTTCTCCTGTTATTTTTACAAGTTTCAATTTGTTAGACGGAAACGCTGCTACTAAAGCGACTCCTGGTGACTTTGGTGGTCTTGTTCTTTTAGGAGATGCACAAGTAAATACAGGGGTTACTACTAACGTTATCGAAGGTTTAGGAGATCAACCAAACCCTTCTGATTTTTACTACGGAGGAACAAACAACGCTCACAATGCCGGAGCTTTAAACTATGTTCGTATCGAGTTCGCTGGTCGTATTTTAGATGCTACAACTGGTGTTGAGATCAATGGTTTAACTCTTGGTGGTGTAGGTAGCGGTACTGTTATCGATCACGTTCAGGTATCTTACGGAAGAGATGATTCATTCGAATTTTTCGGTGGAACTGTAAATGCAAGCCATTTAGTTTCTTTTGCTCCGGATGATGACAACTTTGATTTTGATTTTGGTTATACAGGATCAATCACTAAAGCGATCGCTATTGCAGATAAAGATTCTACACACAGTTTAAGCGGTGGAAACCCGGATTCAAATGGTATAGAATTAGACAATAATGCTACAGGTACAAGTACTGCAATCATTACAAGACCGGTTATCTCTCAATTGTCTATCATTGGTGCAAGTTCATCTACAAATGCTGCTCTTTATGAGAATGCAATTCACGTACGTAGATTAGGACAAATCAGCCTTTCGAATGTTACTGTTACAGGATACCTTACAGGAATCAGATGGGAAAGCCCTTCTTTACCTGCAAATTCTACATGGAGTCTTTTATCAGTTCACGGTTTCACAAATCCGGTATTGCCTGTTGGTACAGCTTTAGGTTTTGGTAGTACTACTTCTACTGTAAGCCCAGCTACAGCATGGGGTTTAACACAACCATTCTTTAATGATGGTACATTAAACTTCGCTGGTGCAACTGGTGCATTTAAAACGGAAGCAAACTGGACAAATACTTGGACTAAGTTTACTAACTTTTAATAGTACTGTAAATTAATAATACAATTTAACGGGGCTGTCTGAAGAGTTTTTTATTGTTTTTTTTATAAAGAGTAGGATATGGTTTGATTCCTCACTTTTTAGGCAGCCTTTGTTTTAAATAGATAAAAATGAAGAAAAAATTACTCGTATTGGTTTTTATGCTTATATCCGGAATTGCATCTGCACAGTTTGCAATTTGGGAGGATGATTTTGACGATGCTGAGGCATCAGATTGGACTTTTTTGGATGCTGATGGTGATGCCATAAATTGGATTACGCGAACCAATATTCAGATTGATGGAAATGGTGTCGTAACAGACGGGACTTACAAAGTACTGGGAACTTATAATATTGATATGGCTTCGGGAGCGCCTCTTGGAGTGGAGCAGAAAAACTGGGCCATTATGCCGGCGGTAGATTTATCCTATTATGCAGGAAACATGCAACTAATTTTGAATGCTCAAAAAGCGATTTATGACGGACCTGATAATTTATATGTTTATGTTTCTACAACAGATACTGATCTTAAATCGTTTACTCAGATTGGGGTTTTGGAATTAACAAGAGTATCCACTTTAGATGCAGAATTTAAAGATTATACACTGGACATTTCTCAATTTGCAGGAAAAACTCAAGTGTATTTTGCGTTTTTAAATGCGCCTAATTTTGTAGTAGGTTATGAAATTGATAAAGTTTCAATTACAGCAACATCATTAGGATTGAAAGACTTACAAGGAAAAAAAGAAATTGCATTAAAACAAAATCCTGTTGAGAATGATTTGCAATTAGAGTTGGACAGCACCCTAAATGAAGAAGAAATCGCAGTAAAAATATACAATACAGCAGGTGTATTGGTTAAAGAATCGAAATATAATAAAACAGGAATTACTGTCGGTAACTTGTCGGGAGGCGTTTATTTTCTTGTTATTGAATACGGAGATGCAGTCGAAAAAATAAAATTTATCAAAAAATAGATTGGTATTGTAAAAAGAGAATTGATCTATACCAACACCAACAAGAATATCATTTTTAATAGTTTACAACTCATGACGAATATAGTAAAAGCAATAGTTCTCTTTTTTATTACAAGCCTTTTGATTGCCGCTTGCAGCAACGACGAATTAACACCCTTATACGAGGAACAAAAAGCAGGAAAAGTAGTGATACGCGGTTATAATGGAGCACAGGATTCCATTCAGGTTTCCTTAAATGGTAAATTGCTGGTGGTTGATAAACGCAACGCCTTTTTGAAAAAAACAGAAAATAATTACGAATTTGTATTTTACGGTCAGAGCAGTAAAACTGTCGTGATTAGTCTTAAAAAAACAAAGCAAATTCTACATTCATATACTTTTACTACCGCAAAACCGGTAGATACAGTTTCTTTTTACACCAAAGAAAATGTTTGGATAGAAAATGTACTCGCTAATAAACCCGGAACCCTTAGCGCAGCAGGAAACACAGGCTATAAATTTATTTTTCCTTCCGTAAATCAATATTCTAAAAGTGGTTACAACGGTACTTTGGATGCGATCTTAAGAAAAACCAACGGACAACAAATAGGCCGTATAGAAAACATAAAGAAAGACCGTTTCAGTACCTTTTTAGAGTTTCCGTTCAGTTTACCCCCAATCGTCAATGTTGAGCTAGTCAAACACGGAACAGACGAATCTTATGTACCAGGGAGAAAAGTATCTTTTTTAATGGTGATGCAAAAGAATAAATCAAAGTTAATCGTACTGGAAGAAAAAGCGGATGCAAATGGTGCTTTTTCAGGTGTAGAAGGGAGTATTAATTTGACTGATTATTTTTCTTTTTAAATTTTGAATGTCTTCCAATCCATGAAAAAATATCATTTTACTTTACGTTTTTTCGTCCTTGTTTTTTCTTTGATGATTTCCTGTCAAAGTGATCCCGTTCCGGTTACATATGAAGAAGGTACCAATCAATATGTAAATGACTGGATGTACGAACAAATGAAAAAGTATTATTTATGGAACGAAAGTCTGCCTAAAAACACAGATAAGTCGCTAAATCCAAAAGAATATTTTGGGAGACTATTAAATACGGAGGATCGATTTTCTTATGCAACAAATGTGGCGCTGCCGGAAACAGCCCCCAAAAGCATTAGAATCTCCTACGGATTTGACATCTCTTTTATTGAATATGAAGCGCAAGTTTATGGTGTTGTTTTATATGTACTTTCCGATTCGCCTGCAGAACGATCAGGTCTTAAAAGAGGTCAATTGATAAAAGCAATAAACGGGGTTGCAGTAAACAATCAAAATTTGGAACGTTTGTATGCCGATATACTCAATTCTGAACGTATAAATTTGAAACTTACAGAATATGCGTCTCAGTCCGGCTTTTCAACTGCAAAAGAAATGGAGATAATTCGGGGGTTTACTTTTTCTCAGTCTATAATTCATAAAATTATTTCAAATAATAGTCAAAAAACTGGGTACATCGCAATTGCTCATTTTGATAGCGGACTTGCAGCGACGTTGTTGTCCGTCTTTAGCGAGTTTAAAAAGGAATCAGTCACCAAAGTGATCGTCGATTTGAGATATAATGGAGGTGGAGACGTCTCATCGGCAACAGCATTAAGTATTCTTTTGGCTCCAAACATTAAACCGGATGATTTGTTTATAAAATTTAAAGGAAATAAAAACGGTGGTTTTGTAAATAAGTCCTTTAAAGAAGCATTGGAAATGAACGAAACTCAAATCGGTTTTGAAGCATTAAGAACTGCACACCCATTATTAATTCAGGAGCTGTATGTGTTATGTGGAACGCATACCGCATCGGCTTCTGAAATAATTATCAATAATTTAAAGCCGTTTATGCCCGTAATTTCGATAGGCGAAAAGACCGTAGGTAAAGATGTAGCGGGTTTTGCTATAGAAGATGAAAGACCTTCTTCAGGTAACAAGGGATGGGTTTTATATCCCGTGATTTATAAGTTGTTTAATGCCAACGACGAAGGCAATTATGCCAAAGGAATAAACCCTGTTGTTGCGCTAAACGAACTGCAGGAAATGGAGATTTTTCCCTTAGGAGATCCCAGAGAAATTTTAATCAATAGGGCCTTGAATGGGGTAGTGAACGCTAAACAAAATAAAAGCTCAGCTGTAAAAAGACTATCCTTAAAAACAATTTACAAGGATACAGATCCTTTCTTACAGATTAATTTGAAATAGAAATTTAGCGATTCTAGAGAGAAAAAGTAATCTTTTACAGCTATGGGCAAAAAAAGTTTGACACGAATTACACGAATTTACACGAATTAAAATTTTAATTAATAAAAAATTAGTGTCAATTCGTGTAATTCGCGGCAAAATAATCTGTGCGAATCTTTTAAATCTGTGGCAAAAAAAAGGTTGACACGAATTACACGAATTTGCACGAATTAAAATTTTAATTAATAAAAAATTAGCGTCAATTCGTGTAATTCGCGGAAAAAAAATCTGTGTAAATCTTTTTAATCCGTGGCAAAAAAAATTAGTGCCAATTCGTGAAATTCGTGTTTAAAAAAGATTTGAACAACCGAATAGGTATAAAATGTTTTGTTGTGTTTGTGTCTCGTTCTGAATAAGCCAATTTTGTGTCAACTTATTTTAGGACGGGACTTTTTTATGAGAGTCGTTTTTCGTTAGCATGTCTAGCGGCATTTTGGGAAATGAAACGAGTCTTATTTTTTTTCAAAATTTGTAGAAATCTTATCAACGATATACCAGACCCCATTTAGTTTAATCATATTGAAATAATCAGTAAATACTCTTTTTGGAGTCTCAATTTCACATTTTGCAGAAGCGACATTTTTTGTAAAATTGATATCGAGTATAGAACCTTTGGTATTTTCCATTTTTGGACGAAGTTTAAACCCGGCCAGATAGTTTTTTCTGTTAATTATGGTAATCTGATCGTCTTTGATGAATTTTAAATGGCAGGAAGCATGCATTGCCTTTCCAACTTTTAATGTATCGCCGGTCATCCAGCCGTCAAAATAGGTTTCGATAGTTTGTTTGATCAAATCTTTTTCTTCTTTTTGGGCATGACTGTTAAAAGAAAAGAATAAGGTTAGACCCAGGCATAAAATTCTTGTTGTTTTCATTTATAAGTGTTTAAGAATTACAATAAACCTAATTTTTTAGCCTTGTCGATTAAGTCTTTATCTCCACCTTTACCTTCTAAAAGCTGGTCTTTTATATTGGCTTTACGTTTTTCAATAGCACTCATGGATAATGGAATGTAATTGGGTAGATTAACCGTTTTTACGCCCTCTGCCAATAATATCAAAATTTGACTATCATGATTATCCCAGTTTATATTTTTCTTTAATAATTCTCTTTGTGATTCTATTATTGTTGGACTTTTGTAGAATTCTCCATTTAAAACTTTTTGACAGATGACCGGAAATAATTCAAAATTGATATCGCTTTTTGAGATAAATCCTTCGGGTTTTATTTCTTTAATTATTTTATCAACCGTCAGAGCTTCACTGTGCATGGTAAGAAGAACGACTTTACAGAAAGGAAATTTTTTTCTGAGAAGAGAAGCCAAATCAACTCCACTGTTAATGTTTAAATCTTTATAAGGAGGGATGCTAATGTCCAGTAACGCAAAGTGTATTACACTATTCTGTTTTTCGTATAAGTTTATTTTATTATATGCCTCTTCACAATTATAACTTTTTATAAAATGCAAGTTTTTTTCTTGTAAGCTACTGTATGATAGTAGGTTAATGTAACTATCGACGGTCATCGGATGATCGTCAACTATTAAAATGTTTAATCCCATAATTTGTAATCTCAATTTACATCAAATCTAGTTAAAATGTTACGGAAATCCCGTACAATTTAGAAAAAATAAAGCTTTTTTTTTACCAAATATTCATGATTAATAAAAAAATACAATTTTATGAGAATTAAATTCTACTTACTGGGACTTGTTTTTACTTCATTATCAATGGTTTCATGTTCAAATGATGATATTGAAAGTGAGCAAGTTAAAAATTTAAAAACACAAAAAGATGCATTTGCGCGCGAATTGGATTCAAGCAGTATCAAAAGGGAGATAGCACCAACTAATTGTGACGGGGAACATTATGGCGACCCAAGTAATCCGAAACCACCAAGACACTAAAAATTTATTTGCTAATTATTAATATCATTAAGTTCCGATTTATTTCAAAATGTTATATTTGAGATTATAAACAACAATTGTATTTTGGCTATTTCGACCCGGGTTCCTTATTATTTTATTTTTCTCCTTTTTTTCTCGTGTAAGAAAAATGATACGTTGAGCTTTGAAAGTAGCCCAACGGATTTGTTTGATAAAAATTACGTTTGTAATCTTGAAAACAATAAAAAAGAGGCCTATTTAGATTATCGGGTTCTTGTCTTAAAAAAGAAAAAGAATGATTCGGCAGTAAGGGATGCTTATTTAGAAATTGCGTCAGAATATTATTATATTAATAAATCAAAAAAATCTTTAGAGGTTAGTTTGAAAGCTTTAGAATTATCAAAATTGGCTAGTGATAGTGTCAGAATGGCAAAGTCCTCTTATTTTGTAGGAGATTGCTATGAAAATACACAAAAAGACAGTGCATACTACTATTATCTTAGAGCTGAAAAAATATACCATAAAATTCATGACAACGATAATGTTGCCAGAATGTTATTCAACAAAGGCTATGTTTTATTTTATGACGGTAATTATATAGAAAGTACTGTTGAAATTTCTAAAGCTTTACAATATTTAAAAAAATCCAAAGATTACGAACTGATTTACAGTTGTAATACTTTAATGGGGAATTGCCTGGAGAAACTGGTTAAGTACAATCAGGCTTTAAAATACCATCGCATGGCTTTGGAAGTAGTCGGTAAAATGAAAATTACAGACAAAGCTCATGTTAACAATTATAATGTAAGTTCTATTATTAACGTTTGTAATCTGCATGATTTAGAAGGCGAATACGATAAGTCTATAAAAATGCTAACCCCATTAGTAACCGAAGACTTAAAGAAGAAATGGCCTAAATTGTATGCGAACGTTTTAAGCAATCTGGCTTATTCAAAAATGAAAAGCAAAGATTATAAGAATGTAAGTTCAATGCTTTTTGAATCCCTTAAAATAGTCGATAGTATAGGTTTAGAACCGGATATTCTATATAAAAAGATACGTATAGGAGAGTATTATTTGTCTCAAAAAGATACGGCACAATCTATTAAGATTCTGGTAGAAGCAAATCGACTGGCTGTTAAACTAAAAAGCAGTAATGAGATTCTGACCACTTTGAGATTACTTTACAAAATTGATAAAAAGAAAAACTTATACTATACAAATGAGTACATTAAATTAAGTGACAGCATTAATGCCATTCAGAAAAATGCACACGATAAGTACTCCAGAATCGAATATGAGACTTCAAGAATTGAGGACGAAAATAAGATTCTGACCAAGAGAAATTTTTACATCTTAATCACCTCCTTTGTATTAATTCTGGGACTGTTAATAATTATCCTTTTTCGCTATTTGAAATATAAAAATCAGGAAATGCGATTCTTTAAAAAGGAGCAGCTGGCCAATGAGGTTATCTATCAATTATTGACCGATCAACAGGAGAAAATTAATACAGCACGTGAAGACGAAAAGACAAAAATAGCGAAAGAATTACATGATGGCATAATGAATAAAATTTATAGTGTCAGAATGAATTTGGGCTTTTTTAATTCACAGAACAATGCTGAAATTATAGAAAAGCGACGATATTACATTATTGAATTGCAAAATATCGAAAATGAAATACGTACGGTTTCACATGGCTTAAGTCACAGCTCGTTCTTGGAGCATAGTGATTTTAATATCTTGTTAATGGCTTTGATAGAAAATCAAAAGGAAATTACGGAAACCAAGTTCAATTATTTGGATAATGATGGGATCGAATGGAGAAGTATTCAGATTATTTACAAAATAAATTTGTACCGAATTATTCAGGAGGCTATTTTAAATGTCAATAAATATGCTAACGCAAAAAGTTGTGAAGTAAAGATCAGTAAAAAGAAAAATAATATTCTGAAACTGACCATTACAGATGATGGTGTTGGCTTTGATGTTCGAAGCAGAAAAGCAGGCATTGGATTAAGTAATATGAGAGACCGAGTAAATTCTTTGAATGGGAAGTTTATCGTAATTTCAAAAACAAATGAAGGAACCAGAATTGAAGTTACAATCAACCTTCATGCACAAGGGCGACAGGGCTTATTTTAATTTTTAAATCCTGTTTAGTAAAATCCGGATGGAGCAAAGTCTGGTAAAACTCAATATTTTTACCTCAATGATTGAAGTGGTTTGGCATAATTCTTCCAAATCCAAAATTCCTATTTCCTTTTCTTTTAGTATTGCTTCGGTATGGAAGCTCCATGTATTGTGATATTAGTTGTTTTATTTAGGAGCGTTGTTGCAAGTTTCTGAAGACCGTAATTATTAGATCAAAAGCCCGTAATTTTTAGACCTATATCTCTGTTACCTTAGTGTTAAATTGGTTGACTGAAATAATTAGAATAAACATTTGAAACTGAGATTGATGAAATCATAAGGGAATAAAATAGTAATAGGTTTCTTGTTTTTTCTCTTATCCTGTTTGCCATTTTTCAGTGAGATAATTTAATAATAAACAGAGACGCAATGCAACAAATCAATCAGATTACTACTAGAGAAAATTGGCATAGAGAGATAAGCAAGATTGCTTCTTATGAAGGAAGTGTTTCTGAAGTTTCTACGATAGATTGTATGATAATAAACGCTTCAGATCTTTCTTATTTTTATGAGTTAACAGCTGGAAATACGATAGCAGAATACACTGTGTTAATCGGTTTGTACAATATACTGCTTCAACATTATTTTGAGGATTGTAACAGGATAGCGGCAAATATAGACTTGGACTTTAAGACGGTATCGGTAGGTTACGAATTTGACAGTATTGCCCAAAAATCAATAAAAGAATTTCTTCAGGAAGTCAGAGAAGAAGTGCAGACGGTTTATAAATGTATTAGCTATTCCGAAGACGATTCCTTTTTTGCTGCTGATGTACGTAATGTCCCTTTTCATTTTAATTATGGAGCAGAGGAGACAGAAGCGGATTTAAATTATGGATTGTCATTTCAAATAGAAAAGCTGGAGAATAAAGATTATGAAATTTTAGTTAGTCATTCTCCAAAATTTATAGACAGTGCCATTGTTTCTGATTTTTTAATGAATTTTAAAAATTGGTTGAAAAATTTAAAAGAGAACATTGATACTCCGATTTCTAAAATTCCACTGCTTTCAGACAGAGAAAGAAAGTGGCTTACTTATAATTTTAATACAGTGAATTTTAATAGTGAAATTGCTGGTTCTTTAGGTGAGACCATTGTCGAAAGAAAAATTAACATGATTCCAATGGAAATTGATGTTATTCATACACAAACTAGTTTCTTGTTTTGATTTTTCTTTTTGAGTAGCTAATTGCCAAAATAATGTAATAAAAAGTTGGACACGAATTACACGAATTTTTACGAATTAATTGTTGAGATTCTTTGCGGGGAATTTTGCCACTGATTAAAGGATTAAAAGGATTTAAGCTATTTTGCAATTCGCAAATAACTTAGTGAAAATTCGTGTAATTCGGGATCAAGACATATTGTTTTGGAGGAACAAATATCTTGTAGTTCTGTAATTTCGAATCAAGTTAAAAAGTTGTGAAATAATTTTTAGAAATTTCTTTTATTAGAAGTAGCAGATTATATACTTTTTGACCAGAGCTTTTTAAGTATCTAATTTTCTAACTTCTCGCTTTGACGATCTCGCAAAGACGCCAAGCCGCTAAGTTTTTTCCTGTTTTTAAGCTCCACCTTTCTGTTTTCTACTTTCTCGCTTTGGATTTCTAAAAATAGTATAGAGTCTCAAACTTTTTTCTGTTTTTTCATTAAAACTTTGCGATTTTGCGACTCTGCGAGATTTTTACTTCCCCACAACTTTCGGACTTGATCCAGGTTCTGTCAAAACTTTGAAAAGCAGTAGTAGAAATATTGGAATTACTATAAAAAGAAAGAACAAAAAAAAGCCCTAATGAAAATTAGGACTTTTTAGTGGGGAGAGCAGGATTCGAACCTGCGAAGTTCACACAGCAGATTTACAGTCTGCCCTCGTTGGCCGCTTGAGTATCTCCCCGAAGCTTGTCTTGTTGCGCTTTGTTGTGCTAAGCGGTTGCAAATATAGCAATGTTTTTCATGTTTGCAAATAAAAATCCTCTGCTCTTACAGGAATCTTTTGTGTGTTTTTTGAAAATTGATTTTCTAAGATGTAGAACATTCTGAAAATAACTGTTTTAACACTAAGGACTGAACTCTTACTGGTGAGAAAATTTATTCTAAGAAAGCCAGTTTTTTTTTAAAAAATCATGCTATCAAGTCCAAAAGCTCTGTGAAAGCAAGAAGTAAGGATAAATATTGGTTAACCTATTTACAATATTACAAGAAGACAGTGCGAGCAAAAGACACATCTGTAACTTCTTGTTGCAAAAAAAAATCGCTACTTATACTATAAAAAAAACATCTGGTATAAATTATTTTATATACCAGATGTAATTAAAAACCAACCTCAATAATTAAAACCTTTTATTCTACTAAATAAGAAATCGTATCGGATTCACAAAGCCTGAAATATCCTAATGCGAAATTTTTAGCGTCATTACTATTCACAATATTTCCTCTAATGTTACTTGGTGGCGTAGAAGAGGCATTTCCGCCTGACGCTCTCAATATTAGATTCATATAATTGTAAAACTTTTTAGAAATACCACGATGTACAATCGCAACTGTTTTCCCAGGCTTCATATCCGCATCTGCGAAACTGGTATTCATAACATTTCCATTTGTTGATTCATCATCAATTAAAGTGTATTCAGGATAACGCAGAAAGTCTCCTGTGTAATCTACCAGATAATAATTCTCCTGATCGACCGGATCATTAAAATAATAGGTCAGCACAATTAAATCCGGGCCTGTTATATCTGGCATTAGCGTCTGTTCAACCCTATTAATTGGAGTTACAGAAGTTAACTTTTCAACTGCCGTAAAACTTTGTCCCTCTACTGTTACATACAAAGTATACTCCATATTAATAACGGGAACAAAATTAGTACATACATAGGAACCCGGTGCAGACTCCGTAAAAGTAAAAACATCTCCATTAGTGTTTTCAACCCTTACTTGCGCTCCGGAAACTTTTGGTGTAGTTGTACTGTAATAAGGAGCCATTTTACTGATCTTTATTACCTGATTATTGCCACTTGTTCCTTTCTTCCATTGTATCTCGGCATCTATAACTATTTTAGGTTCTCCAGTATCCAAATCCAGGTGTACGACCTCTTCACAAGATGTAAAGAACAAAACAAAAAGAAGACTAAACAAAGCCAATCCTTTACCTTTTAACATATATTTTTTTAATCTCTGCATGCTATTAAAATTTAAAATTATAAGAAATACCAGGTACAAACCCATAAATGGATAACTTTCTTGTTTCATTATCTCCTGTATCATCGTTTGTTGTAAACGTCATTGAAGCAGCATTTTTTCTACCGTAAACATTATAAATGCTAAATACCCAATAACTTTGCCATCCCTTCTTTTTATCCGGCTTTGGCGTATAAGTTGCCGCTATATCCAAGTGATGATAAACCGGTAGTCTGTTTGCATTTCTCACTCCATAATTTGGTATATTTCTACCTCCAAATTCATAGTAACCATTCGAATACGTCACAGGCTGGCCGGACTGCAATGCAAAGTTGGTATTAAAAGACCACTTCGGACTTAATGCATAACTTGTCACAATATTTAAATTATGCAGTTTGTCATATCCTGATAAATACCAATTCCCGTTTGCGATACCTGGCTCGTCGGCAGTTCTACCTGGAGTTTTTTGTTCCGTTTTAGACAACGTATAAGAAACCCATCCTGTAAATCTACCGGTGTTTTTTCTAAATAATAATTCAGCACCATAAGATCTGGCTTTACCATTCAGAATAACTCTTTCGATATTATTATTTCCTAATATACTTGCGTCATCAATATAATCCATACGATTTTGAACATTCTTATAGAATAACTCTCCTTCAAAAGAATAATCATTATCCTTAAAATTTTTAAAATATCCTACCGCATATTGGTCTAATAGTTGAGGTTTGGTAAATGGTCCGCTAGGTGTCCAAACATTCATTGGTGATAGGGACTGATAATTGGATAATATATGAACATATTGTGCCATCCTGTTGTAACTTGCTTTTACTGAAGTGTTTTCGTTAAAAGCGTAGGATAATGCAAAACGCGGTTCAAAATTATTAAAACTGCTTATCACTTCTCCACTTCCGTATGAAACTGTTCCTGTTGGAGTACCTTGTTCATAAATATCATAAATTGGATTATATACTACGGCCATATCATTTTCATAGGTGCTGATCTCTTCTGCACCTAAACGATAAAACATACTATAACGCAATCCGTAACGAAGGTTAAGTTTCTTAGTAATCTGATGTTCAAAATCAATATATGCAGAAGTTTCCAACGCAAACTTTTTGTCAAGTTGTCTGTAATTAACCTGAGAATCCGAAGTTGTAGGTTCTAAAACACCCGGATTAAAATTATAATACAAACCATCAATTCCATAGTTGAGTTTAAACTTTTCTGATAAAGAATGATTCCAATTGTATTTAAGTCCATAACTCTTAATAGCACTTTTCCATTCAAAATCTTCCATTTCAATTCCTAGACTAAATTTATAGTCACTATAAAAGACGCCTAGCTTTGTATCTAATTTATCAGAAAATTTATGGGTCCAATTTAAGATACCCATTGTATTCCCATATGAATTGGTAAATCGTTTGCTTATTTCAAATGTATCGTTCCCTAAATATCCCGAGAAAGCAAGCGTGTTATTGGCGCTCAATCGATAGTTAAACTTTGCATTAAGATCATAGAACATAGCAGTACTCTTAATATCTGTCACTTTCAAAAATAAATGAGCGTACGAAGCACGTCCTGCTATAATAAAGGAACCTTTGTCTTTTTTTACAGGGCCTTGCACCAATAACCTACTGGATGCCGTACCAATACCTCCATTTATCTTGTATTCTTCAAAATTTCCAGTTTGTTGGCTCACATCAAGAACAGAAGAAACACGACCACCAAATTTAGAAGGAATACCTCCCTTGTATAAATCCAATCCACTAACAATATCTGCATTAAAAACAGAGAAAAAACCAAACAAATGAGAATCATTGTATACCGGAGCACCATCCAAAAGAATTAAATTCTGATCGGCAGCACCACCGCGAACATTAAATCCTGATGAAGCTTCTCCTCCGTTAGTAACTCCCGGTAATGTCAAGATCGCCTTTAAAGGATCTGCCTCGCCCATAACAACCGGAATCCTCTTTATCTCTTCCATATTAAGCTTATTGACACTCATTTGAGGGTTCTTGATATCAACTGCTTTCGTACCGATTATGATTACCTGTTCCAATTGTTGGCTATCATCTTTCATAACAAAATTCATTGTCATATCATCCGAAATTGTAACCAGTTCTTCTATATTTTTAAAACCCATAGAACGAATCCGAACCGTATAACTCCCCTTTTCCAATTCTATAGAAAACATTCCATTTGCATCAGTCACAACACCTCTTGCTAGCTCTTTTATAAAAACATTAGCACCTATTACAGGTTGATTACTCTCGTCGAGAACCTGTCCACTTAACTTACTTTTTTTAGTTGTATTTAAAGTTTTTTGTTTTACTAAAATAGAATTCCCTGCAATTGAAAATTCAATAGAAGAGCTCTTGTTTAGCGCAACAACAAGCTCATTTATCGGTGTATCTTTATAAATATCTTCTTTTGTAAAATATTTTTGATTTGTATCAATTTGATCTGCAACTGAAAAATTTAAATCTGTCTGATTTTCAATTTGTTTAAATAATTCTTTGAGGGTTATCTTACTATCTACGGCTACAGTTACATTTTGGGAAAACATACGTAAACTGAATAAAGAAAAGCATGCTAAAATGATATGCTTCATGAATTTTATATTTAAAATATTATTAAATTAGATAGTTTTATACTACCCTTGACATAAGTACATTCTTTCTCTTCTATTGAAAAGCAATCTATTTTAATGATCCATTTATTACAAGTTTTAAGTTAGACATTTCTACTATTATTATCGTTTTAACCTTCTTTTTACTTATTCACACTGTACTTTATTTGTTGCAATACGGTATTGAAATAAGTTTTAACCAAATGCAAAATCGAAGTTTTTGTCTATCAAATTCTTTCTTGTTAAAAATGCGACAACTCTTTTCTTCGACATGCTTTTGTTTTAAGTATAACAAACGGAAATAGGAAAGTTCCTAATGAAAAACATTGTTTTTTTTATAATTTTACTTACAAACCAAAATACAAGTCGTAATTTTATTTTAAGAAAAGCCTTAAGAATAAATAACTAACTAACAAGCAACACCTTACAGATTGTGGCGTTTTTAATATGAAACTGATGACCAATTTATAAAAATGTAAAAATCTTATTTTCTTTTCTCAAAGATTCCCATTTATGCCTCTAAAGATGTCATTCGGCCTGGGAAAATCAACTTGAATGCTTTTTTTTATTGAAAATAATATTGGGAAATGCCTTTTAAAAAACAAAAACGCATCAAATATTTCCGATTGTATGATGGCATTATACAATTACACCACCGAATCCTTGATCTGAGAATACAGTAAAAAAAGGTACTGCATCGAAGAAGTATAACAATAAAAAGCTGCATTCTGAAATGCATCAGAAGCAGCTTTTTTATTTAGTCAATTTTTAGATTCTTAAACTAAAACATCGGTATTAATCCATTAAATTTTCAATCTATACTATATCAGAAGACAAGCGAATATCTCTCGTGCTAGTATTTTAATGCTGCAAAATATGATATGCAAGATCTCTACTTTTAATTATACCAGTACATCTAAGTAATTATAAAAAATTTCTTTTTCTCCAAAAAGTCTTTCAGAAATAATGTTTTTTTCTCTACAGTATTCGATAAGGATATTAGACTGTACAATTGGATTGGATTCATCGGTATATTTTATACTACTAATGAATTCCAACCAAGGTTCTTGTCCCATGGCATAAACATATACTTCTTTTGCATTAAAAGCATTAATAAGTCCCTTACCTTTTTCAAAATTAGAACCGGCCAATCTGCGCGATATATCTTTATCTCTAGGCAAACTCTCTGTTAACAACGGACCATAAAGCCATGATAAAGGAGCACCATCACACTCCATTCCCAGAAAAAGAACATCAATATCTCCTAAAACTGCTTGAACGTGCTGATATAATCTGGACTCAATATTACAGGAATCTGCAACAAAAAGCATTTTAAAATCTCCAACACTTACATGATGGCAAATTTTTGCCTGTATGTTTAAATCCGAATGTTCTCCAACAAAAGGCACACCGGTTATTACACAATCACTAAATTTGATTGCTTCCATCTCATCGATTTCGATCACATTGTCAAAACCAATAGCATTTAACATCAATTTTATACTTGGATCTTGTAAAGCACCATTAGATGCTCTGGGCACTACAATATTCTTAATCTTGTGACGTAAAGGAATTAAGGTTTCAAATAAAATATGGTCCTGGTGATTGTGTGTAATCAAAACGTAATCAATACTATCCGGCAAATCCATATCGGAGTATCGCTCTACTTCCTGAGGGTATCCATAATAACTGATTACGGGGTCTAACATTATACTGACCTCTTTTGTTTCCACGAGAATACAAGCATGACCGAAATATCTCATTCTAACTTTGTCTCCTTCATAGTTATTGTACTCTTTTGGAGCCTCAGTAGTAAAAAAGGACTCAAAGAGAGGCGCTTGCTCTTCACTAATTCCTAATAATTCTTTTATAGAATCAAAATCGCCCGGATTTTTCTTCATTTTGCTCAACGCATCCAGACCTTTGTGGCTAAATGGAATATTCAAATGAATTTTTTCGTTATCTGCTAAACGCGGTGTACTTAAAACAAAAGGACGCTCATCATTTTCTGTTAACCACAATAATATACTTTGTGAAGCTGGATTGTAAAATTTGCTATGATACAAAAGTGGTTCAAAAAATCGAAAAGAAGCTTGATTGTTCAGATCATAATAAAGTTCTACATATCCTTTAAGTATTTCAGGAATTTCATCATACAATGGATCTAAAGAATACCCTTTTGCTTTGTTTTTCAAAAGAGTGTCAAGAGTCTTGATCGCTTCACTAAAAGCAATCATATCTTTTTGTTTCTCTAGAGTTTCTTCTTTTAATTTCTCGATTTCGTCAACCCTTTTTCCACCATAATCAATAAAAGGACCTCCTAACATTTTAGGGTTTTTAACTGCCGCAGCATGAGCTGAAGGTGCCTGAATATAGGAGTTCATAATTTTTAAATTTCGACCCGTTATATTCATTGCACTGGTGGCAGGAGAAATCAAGTGACTCCATGCATACCAATTATCAAACAATGGTTCAATTACTACATTTGGCTTTAGAAACAATTTCTGATTATTCATTTTTTTCAAATAGTTTAATATTAAGCTTAAATAGAAAGCTTTTTTTCTTTTTTATTACTTACGATAGCTGTTGACACTAATGTTTTTTAGGAATGAAGTATGGATAACTCGGGAAATCTTTTATAGGGTCAAAAACTTTATTTGCCCCCTAAAATTCAACTTTTCTACATTTCGTATACACTCTCCTGTATGTGTTAGAGAAAGTTTGTTCGTCATCCCTAAAAAAATTAGTATCTCTTTATTTATGTTTTATTTTTTTGTTTTTGCATTTTACTTAATTATTTATTTGTTGTATTTCTGACGTGAGCTCATTTAAACTTATTAAAATATCTGAAATTTCTTTGATATAAGTGTTGTCTAATAACGTGATGTGGGTAGAAGGAATATTATGTACTATTACCTGTTCAGTAGTATACTCTTGCCATCCGTAATCAAATTCTTCGAGATCATTTTCAACCGTTATTATTTTATTCTCAATTTCACTTTCTATTTCAGTATACATTGCTCTGAACAGAATAATTGGCACCTTTAATTTTGGCTTGTTTTTGGCTATATAAATGTAATTTTCGTTTCGGAAAATAACTTCTAAATGGCCTCTTACTTCATCCTCATTAATTTTTAGTTTGGAGTCACTTAACACTTTACTCACAGCCTCGATTTGTTCTTCTGCTGTTTTGTTTTCAAGCACTAAATCAGACCAATTAAATTCATCTCCGAACATGGCTTGAATAAGTATTTTTAATGAACTGCGATACGAATCATCTCGTTCCTTATTTTCACTTCTATCAACGTCAAATCCCATAAAAGAACTATCCAAAATCAATAATTCTTCAACATCAAATCCCTTATCTTGCAATTGCACTGCCATTTCATAAGCCAGTATTCCTCCAAGGGAATATCCACCAAGTCGATATGGTCCATATTGATCTATTTTTTGCATTTCTTCTATAAACTTAGAAGCCATTTCTTCAATAGATTCTGAAACTGGAGATTTTCCATTTAATCCCGGGGATTGAAATGCATATACCGGTTGCTCATCTCCCAGTAATTTGACTAGTTCAATATAACAGTTAACTGTTCCACCTCCTGGTGGAGCCAAATATATCGCTTTATTACTACCTTTCTTTTGTAAAGGTATTAAGATATTTTCCTTAGCAGATTGCATTGAATCTATATTCTCTACAAAATTAGATATCGTTGGATATTCAAATATGGTCATAATATTTGTATTCGAATCCAATACTTCATTAATTTTTGCAACTAGTTTTATTGCTAATAAACTATGTCCACCCAACTCAAAGAAATTATCATGAATCCCTATTTTTTCTATTCCCAACAACTGCTGCCAGATAACAGCCAACTGTTTTTCCAGGTCTGTACCCGGAGCTACAAACTCTTTACTGGATAACTCGGAACTATCCGGATCCGGCAACGCTTTCTTGTCCAATTTACCATTAGAGGTTAATGGCAACTGATCCATCTCAACCCAGAACATCGGAACCATATACTCCGGAAGACTTACTCTTAAGCGTTCCTGTAAATCTGTTGTATTTAATTTACCTTCTAAAACTACATAACCGATCAAACGTTTGTTCCCAACTTCATCCTCTCTGACTAAAACACAACACTGGATAATTTCTGAAAATGAAGACAATACATTTTCAATCTCACCCAACTCGATGCGGTATCCGCGAATCTTTACCTGATTGTCCTTTCTACCGATGTATTCTATATTTCCGTCAGCTAACCAACGTACTAAATCACCGGTCTTATACATTCTGTCTCCTTCAACAAAAGGATTCGCTATAAAGTTCTCTTTCGTTAATTCTTCCTGATTCAGATAACCGCTGGCTACACCTGATCCCCCAATGCATAACTCTCCAATTACACCAATTGGTACTAGATCTAATGAAGGATTTAAAACATACAAATTGGTATTGGTCAAAGGCTTACCTATTGGAATCGTTGTTGCTGAATCTGAGATCTCAAAAACAGCATAACAAGTAGCATACACGGTTGTTTCTGTAGGTCCGTAGACATGATGAATTTTTCCGGA
>NZ_LEKS01000021.1:0-84201 GCF_001027725.1 Flavobacterium sp. ABG | reverse complement strand
GTTGAAGATGAGGTGACCAATCAGATTCCGGCTTCGTTTTTACAGGAACACAATAATGCTGTTTTTGTTTTAGACAAAGAAGCGTCTTCAAAACTAACGCGAATCAACAGACCTTGGTTGGTAGAAAAAGTAACCTGGAGTGATAAATTAATCCGAAAAGCCGTTTTAGGATTAGCGCTTGATCTTAAAAAACCAATTTTAATGCTTACCGATGCCGATTATATCGAAAACGGGATGAGTGATTTATTGGCCGATTCAGGTCCTGCTTATGATATTAACATTAAGATTTTTAACAAATTACAAAACACAATTACAGGTTGGCCAGGTGGAAAACCAAATGCGGATGATGCTAACCGTCCTGAAAGAGCGGAGCCAGCCAGAAAACGTGTATTGCTTTTCAGCCCACACCCGGATGATGATATTATCAGTATGGGAGGAACGTTTATGCGTTTGCAAGAGCAAGGTCATGAAGTGCACGTAGCCTACCAGACTTCAGGAAATATTGCCGTTGCCGATGATGAAGCCTTGCGTTTTGCAAGTTTCGTTATTGATTACAATGAGAAATTCGGAATCAAAAGTCCGGAAGCTGATGCGATTTATGAAAAAGCAGTTAACTTCCTAAAAAATAAAAAGAACAGCGAAATTGACATCCCTGAAGTACGTTATATCAAAGGACTAATCAGAAAAGGAGAAGCAAGAGCAACAAGTCATTTCGTTGGTTTGACCGACGATCAGATTCATTTTATGGAGCTTCCATTTTATGAAACGGGTACTATCGAGAAAAAACCAATCGGACAAGAAGACATTCAATTGACGATGGATTTAATTGAAAAAATTAAACCACATCAAATCTATGCTGCAGGAGATTTAGCAGATCCACACGGAACACACAAAGTATGTTTAGATGCTATTTTTGAAGCCGTTAAAGCCTTAAAACCAAAATCATTTATGGATGACTGTTGGTTATGGTTGTACCGTGGTGCTTGGCAGGAATGGGGTATTGACGAAGTAGAAATGGCGGTACCTATGAGCCCGGATCAGGTTTTGGCAAAACGTCATGGAATCTTCAAACACCAATCACAAAAAGACGGTGTTGTTTTTCAGGGAACCGATGCCAGAGAATTTTGGCAAAGAGCTGAAGACAGAAACCACGAAACAGCAGCTTTGTATCAGCAATTAGGTCTAGCGACTTATGCGGCGATGGAAGCGTTTGTGAGATGGCATTACTAGGTAGAAGGTGCTAAGATTCTGAGCTGCTAAGGTTCTGAGTTAAAAAAAGTTTTGGCCACGAATTACACGAATTTTCGCGAATTTATTTTCGGGATAATTGGTGTGATTCGTGGCTTTTTTTTTTGCCACAGATTTAAAGGATTCTCGCAGATTAAAAAAATCCTTTTAATCCTTTAAATCTGTGGCTAACTAAAAAATAGGAGATAAAAATTACTTTTTTACTGTGACTTAAAAAAAGTTGGATAAAAAATTAAGGAGGTAAGATGATTTAATTATCCGGCACACAAAGAAATTAGCGAAAATTCGTGTAATTAGTCGCAAAAAAAATCATCCTAATCCTTTAAATCTGTGGTAAAAAAAATAAAAAATAAAAGTAACTTTGCATAATTAGAAGCAAGAAAAGAGAATGAGTCTATTCTTTTTTTCTTGCTTCTTTTTTCTAAAAAAAATGCAACAAGACAGTAAACTTCTCATAAAATTAGCCCATACCAAAATGCCTTTCGGGAAATACGAAGGACGTTACTTAATAGACTTGCCCGAGTATTATGTTGTTTGGTATCAAAATAAAGGTTTCCCGAAAGGAGAACTGGGGCAACAACTACAACTGATCTATGAACTAAAACTAAACGGATTAGAAGAGTTGATCCGTAATATCAAAAAGCAGTATCCTAAGCCTTTGAAGTAGTTTCTGGGTTAGCTGTTAGAGCTATACTTGTGTTTGTTTTTCAATTATCGAAGTTTTTTTAACGGAATTAATATACCACGATTTTGCTTACGCGAAGCGGTTAATTTATGCCTTGATTTTGCTTTGTAGCGGTAGCGTTGTGAAAAATAAATAAAACAGGCTATTATAGAAAAATAATAGCACAATTGTTTCTTTTTGGTAACAATCTTATTCGTAAAAACTTTATTATAATTTGAAGGAGGAAGATTATCAAGGTTTTAAAAGTGATTTTCTGACGTATAGGAGATGTGTTTATTTTGAAATATAAAGACTACAAAATTTTTAAATAAATTTTATTATTTGTAAGAAATATTTTATACATTTGAATAAATATTGAAATATCTCTATTATGAAAAATCTTAAAAAAATGAAATTTTCTGACATTACAGGAATGTTAGAGGCAGATGAAGCAAAGGGAATTTTGGGAGGAGGACCTATAAAGTATACTAACGACCAAGAAGCCCCTGGTGAAGCGGATAATATTGGAGGAAACGGTGGTTTTGGCTTGACAGGTTTTGGTCAAGGTGGTTTTGTTAGCGGGAGTGCTAATAATTTTTCTCAATTAGGCAGTTATGGTAATACTTCCTTTGGTGGGAATTACTCTAATTCAGGGGCTGGTGCAAATTCTGGTTCAGGAACAAATAATTTAAATTCTTCTACTTCTAATACCAATTATAATAATGATTGGTTTGTCAATGCTCAAGGCAATCTAAGTACTACAAGTGCAATTGCTATAGATCGTTATTTTCAATTTATTCGCGCAAATAATGGGATTGTAAATGCGAACCAAATAAATGCCTTCGTAAATAACGAAAAAACGGCAAGCGGACAGCAGCAAAATTTTATTCAGTATAATATTCAATTGCCGGGTACACGATTAGATAATGTTACTGTAGTGAATTATTACAAAGGACCAAGTACAATAAAACAAGGTACTGTAATTGATAATATGACATTGCAAATTAATGTTTCCAATGGTCCAAGAAGCACAAGTACAACCAATACGACAAATTCAAATGCGTCTTGGTATGTAATGCCTATACATGGCAGTTCTTCAAAACCTTCACCTTTAGAAGCGGCATTACTATCGAAATCAGTTTATGGTGGTAAGGACACGGTTGGGCCTGATAAGCTTTTCGGATGGAAAGTTTCCAATGAAGTAAAAGGTATTAAGTATAATGATCCTTCCTCAGGTTTTAAATCGCAATTATATGAAAGAATTACAGCTGGCAAAAAAGAATATTGTTATGTAACTGCTGGTACAGAACCTGAGATAGGAGATTATGCTGCGGACGTCTTACAAACAGCGGGGATTTCTCTGCAATATAAAGAATCTGTGGATAATGCTAAGGCATTAAAGGCTCTGTTTGGTGATGCATTATCTTTTTCAGGGCATTCTTTAGGCGGAGGTATGGCGGAAGCCAATGCCCGCGCTACGGGAGGAAGTGCTGTCACAATTAATGCGGCAGGATTGAGTTATTCAACAGCTTTACTTTTAGGAATAGGGTTCGTGTCAGATACGCATTCTTATATTATGACAAATGATCCTTTAAATATAGCGCAAATGGTGATGCCGGGACTAACAACAGCGGGAGGGCAAAAACACTTTATTACACCAACCAGAACATCAGGGGGACACGGTGTAAATGAAATGGCAATAGAACTGGGTATAAAATCAAAGTGAGATGAAAAATATAATTATGTTATTTGTTATTGTCGCGTTTATACTAAGTTCATGCAATTGCAAGTGTACTAAAACTCATTTATCTAAAGACGAAAAAGAGTGGTTTTCGGCTTACAAAAAAGGGCAGCAAATAATTTTTAAAAGCAATCTGGGGAAATTGGACACGCTTTTTGTAGCGGATAAATATGAAACATATGATAATAAAGAATGTAATTGTTACGAAGTAGGTAATTTACAATACAATATGATGCATATTGACTTTAAGTCTAAAATTTGCCACAATGATTCCTATTGTGTTAGCGGAGTATCAATTAGTAAAGACGAAATAAATAAAAAGTCTTTTCCTACTTTTAATGTTTTTGGTCTATTTTATCCGGATGTTCAAGTAAAACCTATACCGACAGAAAGTTGGGTTGTCCTGAGAACATCTTTAAAAAAGTATACACATGTTTATGTTTTTGAAGACGGTATCAATGCAAGAAACTTTGGTAATAACTATCTAAAATCTTTTTACTGGGATAAAAGAGAAGGTTTAATACGTTACGATACAGGTGAAGGTGAGATATTCGAGCTGCTAAAAAAATAGACCACTTATGATTAATTTCCCCCACGAGTTTCAGCTCGATGCTAAAGATTGTGGTCCTGCCTGTATAAAAATTATTGGAAAATATTATGGCAGGTTTTATAGCCTGCCTTTTTTACGTGATTTATGTGGTATCACGCGCGAAGGGGTCAGTTTTTTAGATCTTAGCGATGCTTGTGAAGCAATTAGTTTGCGTACTAAAAGTGTTAAAGTAGATTTTAGTGTTTTGCAGACAATTCCATTGCCTTGCATTGTACATTGGAAGGAGAGTCACTTTATTGTGGTTTATAAAATAACACAGAAACAAGTATGTGTTTCAGATCCCGCAAAAGGGTTGTGTAAATATTCGTACGAGAGTTTTCAGGAAGACTGGTTAAAAGAATCAAAAGTGGGTGCTGTTTTAGCTATAGAGCCCATGGCGGATTTTAAACAACGCTCTATAAATGATAAATTAGAACGAAGAAAAACGTTAGAGAATTTTCTGGGGTACTTTACACCTTACAAAAAAAGTTTTGTAAACCTGTTTGTGGTGATGCTTATAGTAACATTGTTACAGGCCTTTTTGCCCTTTATTTCAAAATCGGTTATCGATGTTGGAATTCAGACCAATGATTTAGATTTTATTGATCTTGTTTTAATCGCCAATATTACCATTATAGTGAGTATCTTATTGAGCAACATGATTCGCGATTGGATTTTGCTGCATCTTACTTCGCGAATAAACATCTCTTTGATATCAGATTATCTGATAAAATTAATGAAACTGCCTATTACTTTTTTTGAGAATAAGTTGATTGGAGATATTTTACAGCGAGCCCAAGATCATGAGCGTATTCGGGATTTTATAATGAACAATTCGCTTAATTTTATCTTCTCTATTCTCACCTTTTTTATATTCGGGATCATTCTGTTTGTTTACAGTCCGGTCTTGTGTTTGATTTATTTGATCGGTAGTACTTTATTTATCGGTTGGGTGGTCTTTTTTTTAAGATTCAGGAAAAAACTGGATTGGGAGTATTTTGATGTCCATACAAAGAATCAGAGTTACTGGGTGGAGACTATTGGAAGTATTCAGGATATAAAAATCAATAATTACGAAAAGCAAAAAAGATGGAAATGGGAGGCTTTGCAGGTTCAGTTATTTAAGATTGACCAAAAAATACTGCGAATTACCAATGCGCAAAATCTGGGAGCGCAATTCATTAATCAATTGACCAATTTAATGATTACGTTTTATTGTGCAAAAGCAGTGATAAAAGGTGATATTACATTTGGTGTAATGATTTCGACACAATTTATAATAGGGATGCTTAATGGTCCGATTATGCAGTTCATTTCTTTTGTTCAATCTGCTCAATATGCAAAAATTAGTTTTTTAAGGCTTAACGAAATACACGAATTAGAGGAAGAAGAAGAAAACGAAACCAATAACAGCATCAAGCTTCCGGAAGATAAAAGCTTGCTATTGCGAAATGTTAGTTTTCAGTACAGTAGAAATAGTCCTTATATCTTAACGAATATTTCAATATTGATTCCGGAGGGAAAAGTAACTGCCATTGTAGGAGATAGCGGTAGCGGTAAGACCACTTTGTTAAAACTTATTTTAAGATTGTATAAACCGACCCATGGTGAACTTTCTATGGGGAATCTTAATATTCAGAACGTTAATCTAAAACAATGGAGAGCAAGTTGCGGAGCGGTGATGCAGGACGGCAAAATTTTTAGCGATACGATTCAAAATAACATTGTCTTGGACGATGAGAATATTGATTATGCAAGGTTGAAAAAAGCGGTAATGGTAGCCAATATAGCTGCAGAAATAGAAGCTATGCCCAAAGGATATCAAACGATGATGGGAGAAAACGGCAGAGGTTTAAGCGGAGGGCAGAAACAACGTGTTCTGATAGCAAGAGCTTTGTACAAAGATCCCGACTATTTGTTTTTTGATGAGGCAACAAATTCACTGGATGTTATAAATGAGCAAAAAATTGTGACAGCATTAGAAGAGATTTTTAAAAATAAAACAGTAATCGTGGTGGCACATCGATTGAGTACGATTCGTAAAGCAGATCAGATTATAGTACTTAAAAATGGATTTATTAGTGAAATTGGAAATCACGATATGTTGATGACAAAAGAAGGTGGGCATTATTATGAATTGGTTAAAACGCAGACAGGAGATACTGTAAATGGATAATAAAGGATTTCATAAAACACTAAACTCAAATCGAACCGAAGAGGTAGCTTGGATTATTGAAAAAATGCCGACTAAATTCGGAATTTTAATCAGCTCAGTTGTTATAGGTTTGGTATTGCTGTTGTTGCTTTTTGGCTGGCTTATAAAATATTCGGAAGTATTAATGGGGCAAATTGTGATAAATACAAGGCAGGCACCTGTCAAATTAGTTGCATCGGCTCAAGGGAATATTATATTGTTGGAGCATGCTTCCGGTGCTAATGTACATGCTGGAGAATACATTGCCTATATAAAAAATGAAGCCAATTTAGACGATGTCAAACTGTTGAAAAAAACACTTGGTGATATAAATATTCATGAAGTCGATTTTCGAAAACACCGTCATTTATTTCCTGAAAATTTATCTTTAGGAGATATAAATAATAAATACTATAACTTTTTAAATGCGCTGTATCAATATTTAGATTATACGAATCTACAGCCTTATGAGGTTCAAAAACAAATTAATAAAAAATTACTCGAGCTGCAGACAAAGAAATTTGAGCAGTTAAAAAATGATTTTAAGAGCCAAAAAATAAAACACGAAGTTTCACAGAGTCTTTTTCATAAAGATTCGACACTATATAGTAAAAATGTCACTTCCAAAGCAGATATAGAACGTTCTATTATAGCAAAAGCAAATAGTGAGCTGGATTATAAAGCAATTGATAAAGAGATTAATAATACAAATTATCAAATCAATGAAGCTCATAATAAATCACAAGTAATTGCAATTGAAAAAACAGCTAAAGAAAGAGAATTGATTATTGGGTTATTTAACAGTTATTATGACTTAATTGATGCCATAAAAAAATGGGAACGGACGTATGTTTTTCTTTCCCCGATAAAAGGAAAAGTAGATTTTTTGAATTTTCTTAAAGACAACGATTATATTCAGTCCGGAGAAGAATTATTTAAGATAGTACCGGATAATAACCAAATAATAGGACAGGTTAATCTGCCTGAAAATGGCTCAGGGAAAGTGAAAATTGGACAAAATGTTATAATTAAACTGAATAATTATCCTTATAATGAATATGGCTCGATAAAAGGTAAGGTGGTAAGAATATCACTTGTAACAAATCAGCAGGTTCTTTCTGATAATCAAAAGAAAATGAGTTCCTATCTGGTTGATGTAAATCTGCCCTACGGATTAAAAACGAATTATGATGTTGTATTAAACTTTCATGCTGAAGCTAAAGGGACAGCCGAGATCATAACAGAAGACAGGAGACTGATCGAACGTTTCTTTGATAATTTGAGATATAAATTAAAATAGAATTTCTTCCGAATAGTTAGGAGCAATGTTTTTAACTTTAAATAAAAATAAGGGTTACTTATTCCGTATTTTAGATTTATAGCAAAGAAGGATTTAAGTGAGACCAATAAATTATTCAAAAATAAGTCGCTATAACATCTAAAATTAGGGATTACGGAAACAAGTAAACGATCTGTTTATAAATTTGCAAATTATCTCATTCGCTATTTGCCAAAATGTCCAATTAAATTTGTACTTTTGCCAAGTTTTTTACACAACTACAATACAAACAACAACAGAATGAATCAGACAAAATATATTTTTGTTACAGGTGGTGTGACTTCATCTTTAGGAAAAGGAATTATCGCGGCATCTTTGGCAAAATTGTTACAAGGAAGAGGGTATCGTACAACTATTCAGAAATTTGATCCATATATTAATGTGGATCCGGGTACGTTAAATCCATATGAGCATGGGGAATGTTATGTGACTGATGATGGTGCTGAAACCGATTTAGATTTAGGTCATTATGAGCGTTTTCTTAATGTTCCTACTTCTCAGGCGAATAATGTTACAACAGGAAGAGTCTATCTTTCGGTTATTGAAAAAGAAAGAAGAGGAGAGTTTTTAGGAAAAACAGTTCAGGTTGTTCCTCATATTACCAACGAAATCAAAGACAGAATGCAATTGCTGGGTAAATCCGGTGATTATGATATTGTTATTACTGAAATTGGTGGAACAGTTGGTGATATTGAATCACTACCTTATATAGAGTCTGTTCGTCAGTTGGTTTGGGAATTAGGTGAAAATAACGGAATCGTGATTCATTTAACATTAGTTCCATTTTTAGCTGCTGCAGGGGAGTTAAAGACAAAACCTACACAACACTCGGTAAAAACGTTAATGGAGAGCGGTATCAAAGCCGATATCCTGGTTTGTAGAACCGAGCACGAATTGTCTCAGGAACTACGTCAAAAATTGGCATTGTTTTGTAATGTGAAAAAAGAAGCGGTTATTCAGTCTATTGATGCTTCAACGATATACGAAGTACCTAATTTAATGCTTGAAGAAGGATTAGATGTAGTGGCTTTGAAAAAATTAGATTTACCTAAAAAAGCACTGCCGGACCTTAAAAACTGGAATACTTTTTTACGCAGATTAAAAAATCCAAAGCATACCGTAAACATCGGTTTGGTTGGGAAATATGTAGAAATGCAAGATTGTTACAAATCGATCTTAGAGGCGTTCATTCATGCCGGTGCTGCTAATGAAACCAAAGTAAATGTAATTTCTATTCATTCAGAACACATTAATGCGGACAATATCGTAGAAAAACTAAAAGATCTTGATGGTGTTTTAGTTGCTCCTGGTTTTGGAGAAAGAGGTATAGAAGGAAAAATCGAAGCCGTTCGTTATGTACGTGAAAATAATATTCCGTTTTTTGGAATTTGTTTAGGTATGCAAATGTCAGTAATCGAATATTCAAGAAATATTTTAGGATACAAAGATGCGAATTCTACAGAGATGAACGATAAAACGTCACATCCTGTTGTAGATTTAATGGAAGAGCAAAAAACAATTACAGATAAAGGTGGAACAATGCGTTTGGGAGCTTGGAAATGTGATATTAAGCCCAATACGCTTGCACATAAAATTTACGGAGAAAAAACGATTTCAGAGCGTCACCGTCACCGTTATGAGTACAACAATAAATATGCTGAAGAATTACAAAAAGCAGGTTTATTGGCTTCAGGAGTTAATCCGGATACCGGTTTAGTGGAGATTGTGGAACTTGAAAACCACCCGTTTTTTATAGGTGTACAATACCATCCGGAATACAAAAGTACGGTTGCCAATCCACATCCGATTTTTGTAAACTTTGTAGCTGCTGCTGTAAATTCACATAAAAAACAATAATTAATATTCTGTAAGGTTGTAACGTTTGGATTAAACTCAAGACAAATAGCCTTTAACGAATAACCTTTTTTAAACTATAATGGAAGAAAAAAAATTTGACCTTAATTCAATCATTGGTTTTGTATTGATATTTGGAATTTTGATTTGGATTATGTACCAAAATCAACCTTCTGATAAGGAAATTGCTGCTGAAAAAGCCAAGAAAGAATTAGTTGCGAAACAAGAAGCTCAAGCTAAATCGGATAAAACTAAAACGGCAGTTTTGCCAGTTGTAGCAACAACTCCAGGCGATACAGTTCAATTAGCACAATTGCAAAAAACCTTAGGTGGTTTTGCTTACTCAGCGACACTTCCTTCTGCAAAGGAGTCTTTTACAACAATCGAAAATGAGAAGATTAAACTAAAAGTCGCTAATAAAGGAGGTTATATTGTTGAAGCTACTCTTAAAGAATTTGAAAAATTTCAAAAAGGTTCAAAACAATTAGTTGAATTAATCAAAGACAATAATTCTAATTTAAACATTCAGTTACAAACAACAGATAACAGAACTTTAAATTCGAAAGATTTGTTTTTTGAGCCAACACTAACTAAAGTTGGAGCAGATCAGATTTTAACAATGCGTTTGAAAGCTGGAGCGAACGAATTTTTAGAATACAAATACATTTTAAAACCAAACGAATATTTAGTTGGTTTTGATGTTCGCTCTCAAGGTTTGAATAAAATTTTAAATTCGTCTAAGCCATTAGATTTAGTTTGGGATTTAAAATCATACAGAAACGAGAAAAGTATTTCTATCGAGAAGCGTTATGCACAACTTGAATACGAATATGAAGATGAAAAATACAGTTCGGTAAGCGACGGTACAGCAAAAGAAGATACTCCTGAAAAAGTGAGTTATGTAGCTTTTAAACAACACTTTTTCACGGCTATTTTGGCGACTGATAAACCATTTGAGAAATCTAAATTACAATCTGATGCTTTAGTAAAAGATGAAAAAATAGATACTACTTTTATCAAACAATTTAAAGCAACAGTTCCTTTAGCTTTTTCTAATGGAGAAGTGGATTATAAAATGAGTTGGTATTTTGGACCAGCTGATTATAAGGTTTTAAAAGCATATGATAAAAACTTCGAAAAAATTATTCCACTAGGATGGGGGATTTTCGGATGGATTAATCAATGGATTTTCATTCCATTATTCGGATTCTTAAGCTCTTATATTGCTTATGGAATTGCGATTATCATTTTTACAATTATCATCAAATTGGCAATGTCGCCAATTACCTATAAGTCATTTTTGTCTCAGGCTAAGATGAAAGTGTTACGTCCGGAGATTACAGAGTTGGGAGAAAAATTCAAAAAAGACCCAATGAAGAAACAACAGGAAACGATGAAATTGTACAATAAAGCAGGGGTGAACCCAATGGCAGGATGTATTCCGGCATTGATTCAGCTTCCGTTTATGTATGCGTCATTCCAGTTCTTCCCATCTGCTTTTGAGTTAAGACAAAAAAGTTTCCTTTGGGCAGACGATTTATCATCTTTTGATGCGGTTGTAAACTTACCATTCCACATTCCTTTATACGGAGATCATATCAGTTTGTTTCCAATTTTGGCAGCAATTGCGATTTTCTTCTATATGAAAATGACTTCAGGTGACCAACAAATGGCAGCTCCTCAACAAGAAGGTATGCCGGATATGGCGAAAATGATGAAAATCATGATTTACGTTTCACCATTAATGATGTTAATTTTCTTCAATAGTTATGGTGCAGGATTGAGTTTGTATAACTTTATCTCTAACTTAATTACAATCGGAATTATGTTTGTAATTAAAAACTACATTGTGGATACAGATAAAATTCATGCTCAGATTCAGGAGAACAAGTTGAAAGAGCCTAAAAAGCAAAGTAAATTTCAACAACGTCTTCAGGAAGTAATGGAGCAACAAGAGGCCGCAAAAGGTCAGAATAAAAAGAAATAAGTACTAAAAAAAATCTCGATTTATCGGGATTTTTTTTTACGACAGATATACTTTATAAAGTGTAATTTCGTTAAAGTTTAAAAGGAATTAAAAGATGATTTTAAGAAGAATACTACTTGGCTTTGCCTTACTGAATGTTATAGTAATAAATGCTCAAACAGACTTTAATAAGTTAGACGCAAACGGAAAAAAAGAAGGTTTGTGGAAAGGAACTTATGAAGTTTCCAAACGTCCGAGATACGAAGGGACTTTCAGCCACGGAAAAGAAACCGGAGTATTTAAGTTTTTTGATGACACCAAAAAAGGAGATGTTGTTGCAACACGTGATTTTAGTGCCAATGATGGAAGTGCTTATAATATCTTTTATGATCAGAAAAAGAATAAAGTAAGTGAAGGAAAAGTGATCGGTAAAAATTATGAAGGGCAATGGACGTACTACCATAAAGCTTCAGCTATAGTAATGACCACCGAAAATTATAAAAATGGGAAATTGGAAGGTGCAAGGACCGTTTTTTATCCAAATGCTAAAGTCGCAGAAAAAATGACTTATGTGAATGGTCAGAAAGAAGGGATCTACGAAAAGTACGGACAGAACGGAATTATTCTGGAGAAAAGTACTTATAAGAATGACGAATATAACGGAGATGCTGTTTTCTATGATTCTGATGGAGTAGTGGCTTCTGAAGGAAAATTTTTGAAAGGAAAAAAAGCCGGAATGTGGAAGTTTTACTTAAAAGGAAAACTAACGAAAGAAGTGAATATGAGTGACCCGAAAAGTAATTATCAGTCCGACTCAAAACCTAAAATGGAATAGAACTTTTTGGTGGCAGTTCAAATTTGAGGCTTTTTTTATGCCAAAATTTTTAGGCTTCTATTTCGGACTAAAATAAAATAGATGCTAAGGATTTTTTGGTTGGTAATTTGTAACTGTGATTTCGGATTATAGCTCGACTCAATGAAAATTACTTTATATTCTGTTTTGTCTAGATTGAGTTGTTTATATGTGGAGTTTTTTTGATAGTATTTTTTTTAATTTTTAATAAAAAAATGGAGTGATGTTCTTTTTTGGTAAGTAAATATCTATATTCGCCGCTTAATCGCAATTTTGCATTTTAATTAAAGAAGTGTTTTATTAGACTTCTTTTTGTATGAAAAAAAAGGAATATATATGAGGAAAAACTACCATTTTTTATTGATTTTATTAGTAATGTTTTTTTTTAATAATGTCGCTATCTCTCAAACTTCTCTAGGGACATGTACAAGCTTTATGAATAGCTTAAAGAAGGAGTTTATTGTTTCAAAGGGAAAAAGGGACGTGAAAAGTGTTTTACTTCAGACTGTCGATTCAAAAAAGTTTAATGGAAAAATAAATTACAAGGAATCAACTCCTTCGAGTGAATTTTTGATTGGAGAAATTAAAGATATTTCAGAGTCTTCTTTTTATATTAAAGTAATTGGGCAGTCATTGGAAGGGCATATTATTTTAAGAAAAACAAAAGAAGCATATAAGTATTCTTCTGATGCTCATGGAAATGCTTATGTTTCAAAAGTAGACATAAATTCTTTGATTTGTGTGGAATATAGTAAACTGCCACAAAAAAAGACCACAACTACAAAGTATAATGTTGCAGAGTTGAGTGCTAACATATTTAGTTTAGAAAGCTTGCCAGGCGGAAAAGGTTGTGTACTGTTGGATTTTGACGGTTACAATATGCTTGCTGGAAATTATTGGAATGAAGGGAAAGCAATTAATGCAGCTCCGGCTGGATTGAGAAGCGCTTATATAATGGAACTTTTTGAAATTGTTGCAGAAGATTTCAGACCATTTAATCTGAATATAACAACAAATGAAGCCGTTTTTAATAAGTATCCTAAATCGAAAAGGATGCGTATAGTGCTGACCACAACAAAAACTGCAAGTCCAAAAGCGGGTGGAGTAGCTTATATGGGGTCCTTTGGCTGGGATAATGATGTTCCGGCCTGGTGTTTTAATCTTAATAATGGTAAGGATGCTGGAGATACCTGTTCTCATGAAATAGGGCATACTTTTGGGTTAGAACATGATGGACGTACTTTGCCGACGGAAGAATATTTTTACGGATTAGACAATACTTCCTGGGCACCAATTATGGGGTTTAGTTATTACAGACCAGTTACGCAATGGAGCAAGGGAGAATACAATAGCGCAAATAATAAAGAGAGTGATGTTGATGTTATTTCCGGACGGGAATATGGAGTGGGGTACAGAATGGATGATTATGGTAATGATGTATCTTCAGCACTTAGTTTAACTCACGATGATACAGGATTGATTATTAAAAAAGAGGGCGTAATCGAAAAAGAAAGTGATCGTGATTTCTTTGCATTTACCACCAAAGGAGGAAATGTAATAATCAACGCTAATGCAATAAACGGATCTGGTAAAGGGAATCTCCATGTTGCAATTACGTTGCATAATTCGACTGGTGCTGAAATAGAAAAATTTTGGAATCCGAACCCTTATTCGCTCAATGCGTCAATGAGTATAGACCTGCCGGCAGGTAAATATTTTATCAGCGTGAGTGGAATTGGAGCTGGCGATATTTTATATGGCGGTTATTCTGCATACGGTTCGGTTGGGGGGTATTCTATTTCAGGGTTTATTTCGATCTCGGACACCCCTGTTTCGGATATCTTTATTTCCGGAGTACAAACAAACGTAAGTTGTTATGGGGAAGCTGACGGAGTTGTTCGTGCAAGCGTTGTGGGAGGATCCGGTAATTACACTTATGCTTGGACGCCTTTCGGAGGGACAACTGCCACCGCATCCGATTTAAAAGCAGGTATTTATAGTCTAATAGTTAAGGATGATAAAGGGGGAAGTAAAACGAGAACCTTTAATATAACAGAACCTCCGGCTTTAAATTCAAATGTAACGGTTGGAACTGAAGTTTTAATTGCAGATCAATCCGGTGCGACTTACCAATGGTACGAATGTCCTATATCATCAATCGATGGAGAAACAGGTCAATTCTTTGAACCAAAGATAGATGGCTCCTATAAAGTTGTAATGACTTTAAATGGTTGTACTGTTTCTTCCGATTGTATAAACTTTAACAATCTTAGTACAGTATCGTTCGATAAAGCTGTAAAGTTTATGTTACATCCAAACCCAAGTAATAAAATTATAACGATCAAGTCAGACCATGATGCGGATTTAAATCTTATTAACTCATTGGGAGGAATCATTAAAACATTTAAAGTAGTCGCAGAGGTAGATAAAATAGTAAATGTCGAAAATTTAGCTAATGGTATTTATTTTATTTGTGAAATAAGGGAAGGAAAATTAATCACTCATAAATTTGTGAAAAACTAGTATTTAGAAAATATCTTTTTGTCTGTCATTATACCTGATTTTTGCCTGTAGTAAGACCTGAATGGTTTGGTAAAATCAGGTGTAATGATTTTGATTCAGAAAAAAATACATCCCAAAATTTTTTAGACAGAAAAATAAAAAGTATAATTTCATCTTTAGTAGTAAAGTTTGAATAGTGGTGAGCGTATTTAAGTTTTATCCAAAAAACGACTTAGAGAAATTCCTGAAGAAATAGAAAGAACTTCACATTCTTTAAGAAAAAAAATAGGTGCCTTGCATTGACTTTGGTGATTTTTGCAGGCAAACAAAAAATACAATAAGTTTTATCTACCACAGCATTATATAAAGTAATCAAAAGAATTACAATTATCTATAATTTGGCTTACCTTTGCACCCTTGTAAAAATATAAACGAGTTAAAATGAAACGTGTAGTTGTTGGACTTTCCGGTGGTGTTGATTCTAGTGTTGCGGCTTATTTGTTGCAAAAACAAGGGTACGAAGTTATTGGCCTTTTTATGAAAAACTGGCACGATGATTCGGTTACTATTTCTAACGAATGTCCTTGGTTGGAAGATAGTAATGATGCTTTATTGGTAGCCGAAAAACTTGGAATACCGTTTCAAACTGTGGATTTAAGCGAAGAGTACAAAGAAAAAATCGTTGACTATATGTTCAACGAATACGAAAAAGGAAGAACACCAAATCCGGATGTACTTTGTAACCGTGAGATCAAATTTGATGTTTTTATGAAAATTGCTTTAAGTCTTGGGGCTGATTTTGTGGCCACAGGACATTACTGTCAAAAAAGTGAAATTGAAGTAGATGGAAAACCGGTGTATCAATTAATAGCAGGTGCAGATACGAACAAAGACCAATCTTACTTTTTATGCCAGTTGTCACAAGAGCAATTAGCTAAATCATTGTTTCCAATTGGGGCTTTAACCAAACCGGAGGTTCGCGAAATTGCTGCCGAAATGGATTTGATAACAGCAGAGAAAAAAGATTCCCAAGGATTATGTTTTATCGGAAAAGTGCGTTTACCGGAGTTTTTACAACAAAAACTACAACCAAAAGAGGGTAAAATTGTAAAGATTGATAAAAACGATCCGATTTATACAATCGAAAAACCAACTGGTTTATCTATAGAAGAAGAATTAAAATTAGAGTCTCAGAAACGAAATTACCTTCCTACAATGGGGAAAGTAGTGGGTAAACATCAAGGCGCACATTATTTTACAATCGGACAAAGAAAAGGCCTTAATGTAGGCGGAACAACTGATCCGTTATTTATTATTGCTACGAATGTTGAAACCAATACTATTTATACAGGATTAACAAGTCAGCATCCGGGATTGTTTAAGAAAGCTTTGTTTATCGAAAAGTCTGAGGTACATTGGATTCGTACTGATTTGGCTTTAAAAGTCGGAGAAACGATGGAAGTAATGGCTAGAATTCGTTACCGTCAACCTTTACAAAAAGCAACTTTACATCAATTTGAAGAGGGGATGTATGTTTCTTTTGAAGAACCTCAATCTGCTATAACAGAAGGTCAATTTACAGCTTGGTATTTTGAGAATGAATTAGTTGGTTCGGGAGTAATTTCTTAGCTTTATACTTTTTAAGAAGGTTTTGCCTTTAAAAAAGTATACTATGAAAAACAACTACCTATTTTTTCTATTGTTATTTTCTTCTGCCCTGTTTGCGCAAGAAGATGCGTGGGTGTATTTTAATGCAAAGCCCAATGCACAGTTCTATCTGGATAACCCACTGCAAATGCTTTCACAACGAGCATTAGATCGACGAACCAATCAGAATATTGCCTTAAGCAGTACTGACGTTCCTGTAGAAACTACCTTTGTTACCCAAGTAAAACAAAGCACCGGAATTACGGTAATGGCACAATCCAAGTGGTTAAACGCACTTCATATCAGGGGGAGTCAGGCCGATATTAATGCTTTAAAAAACTTTACTTTCGTTGATAAAGTAGTTTTTGCCAATAAGATTTTAAATACGACTTCAAAAAAGGATACGGAGAATAAAATAGCGAAAACAAAGGATAAGTTTAAAGCTACCGTTAACTATGCTTACGGAGCTTCCGCAAATCAAATTCAGATGTTGAATGGTCAGGTTTTGCACCAGCAGAACTATACCGGATCGGGAAAAATAATTGCTGTTTTAGATGCCGGTTTTCCGGGAGTAGACGTGGCACAACCTTTTCAAAGACTGATAAATAATAACCAAATTTTAGGCGGTTATGATTTTACAACCCGTAATGCCAATTTTTATGCCGGAGACGAGCATGGTACGATGGTGCTTTCAACAATGGGTGGTTACAAAGAGAATTCTTTAGTAGGAACAGCTCCGGATGCTTCTTATTATTTGTTCATTACAGAAATTGATGCTACAGAAAATCCGGTGGAAGAATCACTTTGGGTTGAAGCGGCAGAAAAAGCAGATGAGTTTGGAGTTGATATCATTACGACTTCATTGGGATATTTTGGTTTTGATAATGCGAATTACAGTCATACCTATAGTGATATGAATGGAACGACGAATTTTATTTCCCGTGGTGCCGAAATGGCGTTTAGCAAAGGTATTGTGGTGCTTGCTTCAGCAGGAAATGAAGGAAATACAACAGAACGACATATTGGTGGGCCGGCAGATGCTGTTTCCGTTATAGCAGTGGGTTCCGTTACCGCTTCAAAGGTTAGATCAAGTTTTAGTTCAATAGGGCCAAGTTTTGATAGTCGAATTAAGCCCGAAGTTATGGCACAGGGAAGTTCAGCAGTTGTTTCAAGTCCTGCCGGTACTATTACTACGATTGATGGGACTTCATTTTCGTGTCCTATTATGGCGGGAATGGTCGCTTGTTTGTGGCAGGCTTTCCCTTCCAAAACGAATCAGGAAATTAGACAAATGATTCTGAAATCTTCAGATCGATATACCGTTCCAAATAATGATTACGGTTACGGAATCCCTAATTTCGGGTCGACTTTAGGTGTTGATGATTTTCAGATCTCTTCTTTTTCGGTATATCCAAATCCGACTCAGGCCACAGTTACATTTGCCCTTTCAGATCAAAACACAGCTTCCATAACGATTTATTCTGTTTTGGGACAAAAAGTTTTGGAGAAACAAATTACAAATGAAAATTCAACTCTTTCTTTACAAACCTTAAAAAGCGGTCTCTATTTTTATACTTTTGATGCCGAAGGTTTACATAAAACAGGAAAGATTATCAAACAATAACAGCATTTTTGAATGAATAAAATCACACAACTTTTTAAAATAAAATATCCAATAATTCAAGGAGGAATGATTTGGAACAGCGGATATAAATTAGCAAGTGCAGTTAGTAATGCGGGAGGTTTAGGACTTATTGGTGCCGGCTCTATGTATCCGGAAGTATTACGCGAACACATTCAGAAATGTAAAAAAGCTACGGACAAACCTTTTGGAGTCAATATACCAATGTTGTATCCCAACATTGAAGAAATTATGAATATTGTTGTAGAAGAAGGCGTGAAGATCGTTTTTACTTCAGCAGGAAATCCTAAAACATGGGCTTCTTTTTTGAAAGAAAAAGGTATTACAGTAGTGCATGTGGTCAGTAGTAGTGTTTTTGCCTTAAAAGCGGAACAAGCAGGTGTAGATGCTATTGTGGCGGAAGGTTTTGAAGCCGGTGGACACAACGGGAGAGATGAAACCACAACGCTGACGTTGATTCCTATGGTGAAAGAAAAAGTTCAGATTCCGCTTATCGCTGCCGGAGGTATTGCAACCGGAAGAGGAATGCTGGCCGCTATGGTTTTAGGTGCCGATGGTGTTCAGGTTGGAAGCCGTTTTGCAGCTTCTGTAGAATCTTCTTCTCATGATAATTTCAAACAGACTATTTTGAATGTGAAAGAAGGGGATACCCAACTAACATTAAAAGAATTGGCACCGGTACGATTGATTAAAAATAAATTCTACCAGGATGTTCAGGACTTATATGAAAGATGTCCGTCAAAAGAAGAATTGGTACAGCTTTTAGGCAGAGCACGAGCTAAAAAAGGAATGTTTGAGGGAGATTTAGAAGAAGGAGAACTTGAAATAGGTCAAATTGCCGGAATTATTCATGAAATTTTGCCTGTAGAAAAAATTATTCAACAAATGATGGCCGATTTTGAAATTGCAAGCAAGGAAAAAGCTAAATTTGAGTTTTAATAGCCCTAAATTACATCATGAATACTTTACGTACCTACATATTATTCCTTTTCCTTGGACTTGGTTTGCAGCAGTCCTATAGTCAGTCTTATCGTTTTAAAACATCCGGATTTAGTGTGTTAGAAAAAAATGAAAGAGGAAAATGGGGAGAGTGGTCCACGCTTGATCTGGTCAATCTTTCTGTAATTCTGGATACTGATAAACACCGAATCGTGGTGTATTCTCAGGAAATTCAGTTGTACACGATCACCAATTATATCGAACGCGAAGAAAACGACACCGACATAGTGTATTCATTTTTATGTAAAGATAATAATGGAAACGATTGTAAACTTTCTATAATTACACGGAAAAAACAAGACTATCGCAAGCAGCTTTATATTAATTACGATAACCAGATTATTGTTTATAATATTGTTACGGTATAAGACAAAAAAATAAACCCAACAGGTTTCTAAAACCTATCGGGTTTATTTTTTTAAACCTTTGCAACTTTGTTACTTTGCAACTTTGCATCTAAAAAGGCTAAAAAACTTAGCGACTTATAAACTCAGAGCCTTAGAATCTTAAAAAAAACCTACTCAATATCCTTAATAAATTCATCATACTCAAGATAGAACATTTCAAGAGCGTGCATTTTTTCGTTGAAAAAATCAAAAATAGCACCCCAATTAGTACGATTGCTAAAACCAACACCTGTTATTTCTACCCAGATTCGGCTTATGGTTTTGCCGCTTTCAAGGGTATATTCCTTTTCGAAAACCAAATCTTTGATGAATTCTTCTTCCAGAATGTTTTTTAGCGCTTCCAGTTTTTCAAAATAAGCAATTCGTTTCTCATCGTTTCGTTGCTCGATATCAATTAAAACCTGTGCTTTTTTGTTGTCTACATAAAACTTAAAAGAGAAGTCTTTAATTTTGGTGTCATAAAGTACCCATTTACGCGGGTATTTTTCGGCGAAAGCCACCCAAAATTCTCTTTTTATTCGCTGTGATTCTTCTTTACTGTACATTTTTAAAAATTGGTATAGTCGGAACTATTTTAATATTTAAGTTCAAAATTATTTACGAATAACGTACTGTTTACACCTCCCTCATACAAGATTCCGTCGGCACTGGAGGCAAAAACAACGATGATGTGTGTTGGTTTATCATTAGAGTTTCCATAAATTCCGTTGCCAGGCTTCTGATAATCAGGGAATGTTGCGTTTAACGTTCCGTAGGTCAAAGCTACATTAATATTTTGAAGATTCACACCTGTTGTTGTCCCGGTTCTGTACCAACCGGTTGCAATACGTTTGATCGCATTAGGATCCTCTCTGTTTTCAAGAATAACATAAATATCAGCTTGGTCGGTTTTATCTAAAGCACTGCCTTTGCCATCCTGATAAGGTGTTCCGGCTGTGTACTTAATTTCGGCAGAAAAACTTTTGGGTTTGGCGGTAAACGGAATTCCAAATTGCGCCGAAGCAGGCGGATTTGCAACATTCAAAACAAATTTCCCGGTAAATAAAGTACCAGATCCCATACGTTGCCCCACAATTCCGGAGACACTGCCCAAATCTTTGGTAATAATTTGAGCTACATAATCAGTTCCCGTATTCAGATAAGGATAAGTGGTTACATTGGCGCTGCTGGTAGTGGTGGTTCCGTCATTGGCGGTAGCCCAAATGGTATTATCATTGATTCCGGGTTGTTTGTATGATTTTCCCGAAGGTTGATACCAGGCATCAAAAGTGCTGTTGTCTAATTGCGGGTTAGCATCTTCTTGCGTAATAGTAACAAGGTAGGCTGCCTGATCTCCATTTTCGGCGGTTACTATATAAGTCTGAGGAGTGGTAAAATCTCGTATCGTTTCTTTAACTGGTGAAATTGTAGCAAAAGTTGATAAAGCAAGTGAATCGATTGTTAGTTTTGTGATATCAGCTTCAGAATTCACCGTGATCTGAATCGTTTTTGTTGCGATGTTGATGGTAGAAAAACCCGACTGTCCTGCGACTGTAAAATAGCGAATAGCGTTTTTGTCGGATTTACCAAAATAAGTATCGTTTACGCAAGCAGCGGTAAGCAGAAACAAACAAAAGCTGAAAATTTTAAAGATTATATTTTTCATTTTGAGTGTTTTTTAATGGGGAAATAATAATAAAAACCAATATTCAACCGTAATAAATTGATACTGAAATCGGCATCGGTTGCATGTGATTTCTCTGTAACTTCATTATTGAGTGTAGTCTTTGACCAAGTTGAGCTAAAACCGGCAATTTGAGCGCCTACTTCAATAGAAAACCCCTTTACAACATTGACCATAATTCCCGGATTAATCTGCAATTCAAGAGCGACATCTTTGGTATAACTTCTTTTTAGCAAATCGTTTGTAGTTCGTTCTTCAATTATATGTTTAAAACTGGTTCCCAAAAGAACCAAATTGTACAAATAAAAGCGTCTTTTTGAATCAAGTGGAATGAAATTTTTCATTCCGCCATAAATTCCATAAGAATCCTTGGCATATTGCACTGCTGTTTTTGTGCCTTGTTGATCCGTTTCGGTTTGATTATGACGATCATTTTCGAAACTAATTAAGGCTCCTAAAGCAAAATTATCTTTGATAAAATAACCCGCATCAACACTCATTTTAAACTGATTTCGTGATTGATCACTGACGTCTACAAGCAAGCCTTGCTTGACATCGGTATCTTTTGTTGAGAAATTAAAAGTTATCCCACTGTACATATTGCCTTTTGAGGTGAGCCTGTTTTTTAAAATCAAAGTGTCTTTAACGATTTGATTTTGAGCGTTAATCCTTTGGCTGGAAATAAGTAAAATAAACAGAAAAGAAAAGAGGAGTAAGGTTTTCTTAATCATAAATTAGTTTTTTGTGACTTTATTATTCGTTTAAAAAATTGCCTTTTATAAAAGTACACTTTTTATTTACGCATTAAGATTTTCAGAAGTAGTTTGCATTAAAATTTGTGGGGCGATGAATTCTAAACTATCTTTAGATATTATTTAAAAGTATTCGCAACCTATAATATGGATTTTAAAGATTTCTTGCATTATGTTCCTAATATAATTCCGGTAGAGTTGCCGGCTATACTGGCTCATTTGAAAATGGCTCCAAAAGAGCGGGCAGAGGCATTAAAGAACTTAAATGCAGAAGCGATAAATCCCAGAATAGCAGCTGTTATGATGTTGTTTTATCCTAAAAAGGGAAAAACACATTTGGTTTTAATAGTCCGAAATGCCTATAATGGAGTTCATTCTTCGCAAATTGCTTTTCCGGGCGGAAAATACGAAACGACTGATGCCGGATTTGCAGCAACCGCTTTAAGAGAGACACATGAAGAAGTAGGGATTTTACCGGAGAAAATAAAGGTAATTAAGGAATTTACGCCCATGTTTATACCGCCGAGTAATTTTATGGTGCATCCTTTTTTGGGAGTTTCTTCAGAAGAGCTTTCTTTTTATCCGGATGTCAGAGAAGTTGCGGACATTATAGAATTACCTCTTTCTGTTTTTTTGAATGACGAAATTATAATCGAGGCCACATTGTCAACTTCTTACGGATCAAATATTCTGGTTCCGGCATTTAATATTCAAAATCATATCGTTTGGGGAGCAACTGCGATGATATTAAGTGAATTAAGAGATGTGCTAAAATTGACTTTTGCAGAAAATTCGTAAAAACAATAAATTAACAATTTGATATTCATTACGATAAGCATTTGTCTTAGAAATTGCTTAATACTATAGGTAAAAGAATAATTTTTGTATGTTTGCGAACTTAACTAAAAAATACAATACACAGCTATGGGATTGTTTAAACGAAATCCTTTCGGACATATATTATTCATCAAGAAATGGTTAATCCGTGTTTTGGGTGCCATGACGCACCGAAGATATAGAGGTTTTAATGAATTACAGATTGAAGGATCTGAAATCATAAAAAACTTACCGGATACTAATGTTTTGTTTATATCCAATCACCAGACTTATTTTGCTGACGTTGTAGCTATGTTTCATGTTTTTAATGCAAGTTTATCAGGTCGTCAAGATACGATCAAGAATATTGGTTATCTGTGGCAGCCTAAAATGAACCTGTATTATGTTGCTGCCAAAGAAACGATGCAAGCCGGTCTGTTGCCAAGAATTTTGGCTTACGTTGGTGCAATTACAGTAGAAAGAACCTGGCGTGCAAAAGGGGTTGATGTTACCGAAAAAAGAGACGTGAATCCTAATGATACCGAAAATATTAGAATAGCGCTGGAAGACGGCTGGGTAATCACATTCCCGCAAGGAACTACAAAATCGTTTAAACCCGTTCGAAAAGGAACTGCTCATATTATAAAACAGCATAAACCTGTTGTAATTCCAATTGTAATTGACGGTTTTCGTCGTTCATTTGATAAAAAAGGATTGCGAATGAAAAAGAAAGGGATTCTACAGTCCTTTATAATCAAAGAACCTCTTGATATTGATTATGAAAACGATACGATCGACGAAATCGTAGAAAAGGTAGAATACGCAATCGAACAACACCCGTCATTCTTAAAAGTTATTCCCGCAGAAGAATTAAAAGTGCAGGAAGAACTGAACCAAATGAGAAGATGGGGGTATTAGAATTTTAGATTTCTGATTTTAGAGTGTAAATTTTTGATTTTAGATTTTTGATTTTAGATTTTGGAGTGTAGATTTTTGATTGAAAATTTTTAAGTTTTTTTGGTTTGCGGACAGCAGACCCGGTATTCTAAAGTTTGTTGGTCTATTGTTTAGATTTAGTACCACAATAGGCATTGTAACTCAAAGAAACCTTTGCAACTCTAAACCTTTGCGCCTAAGAAAAAAACTCAGAAGCTTAGCAACTCAGCACCTCAGAACCTTTTTTAAAACTACAGATCAATCTTCTTCAACTCCTTATAGTTAGCGTACAATCTGCGTAAAAGTGTTCCGTACAACAATCTGTAAAAGCACCAGAATATCCCTAAGAAAGCTAATGTAACCAAAAGTAAAATCCCACCGGTAACAAACATTGCTTTACCGTTTGTGGCTAATTTATCTCTTAAAAAGCTCATGTCCGGATTGTATACAAAGGCAATAAAGAAACTTATTATCGAACTGATTACGGCCATTCCCAAATTATACCACACATAATATTGAACAGTTCTTCGGGTTTTCAAAATACTACTCATTAGTAGTTTAGTTGACCCTGTAGTCGATATTGTTTTGTAATTTTTATAGAAAAAATAGACAAAAATAAGCACAACTACATAGTTGAAGTAGGTTAAAACAGCAAGATAAAAAATCATTTCAGGATGTTTTATCTTAATTAACATTTCATCAGTACTGAAAAATAAATTTGAAACGGTCCAGAATAAAATTTCCAAAATACTGATAATCAAAATCCACTTCACGATCGAAGAAGATTTTTTGTGTATCATTTTGTAGATTTCATTTTCTGAAATTTGCTCAAAAGAATCGGCATTCTTTTTCCAGTCTTTTTTTAATAAATCCAGTTCTTTCATAATAATTTTTAAGGATTTAATATTTTTTTAAGTTTCCCTTTTATTCTGTTCATTTTCACACGTGCATTCACTTCGCTGATTCCTAAGGTCTCTGCTATTTCTTGATAATCTTTGTCTTCTAAATACATAAAAACTAATGCTTTTTCGATGTCATTAAGCTGATAAACGGCTTTGTACATCAGTTTAATTTGTTCCTCCTCTTCATAGTTGTAATCAACGTCTTTTACAAAATGCTGATGACTTTCATAATCTACAGTAGATATGGTTCTTTTGGTTTTTCGATATAAGGTAATGGCGGTATTTAAAGCAACGCGATACGTCCAGGTCGAAAATTTACTGTCGCCTCTAAATTTAGGATAAGCTTTCCATAATTGAATAGTAATTTCCTGAAACAAGTCTTTATGAGCGTCTTCGCCAGCAGTATATAATCTACAAATCTTGTGGATTATATTCTGATTTGCCTGCAATTGCACAACAAATGACTGTTCTAAATTTTCGCTCATAATCTATTAGTAGTACTGTTTTAATTTTTGTTACACTTCAATTAAAATTCTTTTCCTTTATAATAATTCACCATCAAATCGACAAATTTGCTGTAACTCTCCATGCCGTCTTTTTGCTGGTTTATTTTTAAGAAATTATCATAAAAAATATGAAAACCGGTTTCGATCGGGGTTTCATACTGTTTCCAAAAGTCCTGGCTTTCCTGATAGTTTTTTAAAATCCCAACATGAACCGTTTTCTTTAATTGATTAAAAAGGGGTTCGTTTTTTGCCTGCCAAATGCCAAGACAATAACGCAAAGCAAAACTATAACCGGAATATTGGTAATATAAATTATCGTTTTTAACGGTTGCCAAAACGCCAATAAAATTACATTCACTTTCGCTAGCAAACCCGATCTGATGTGCCATTTCGTGACAACTCGTTGCAGGAAAATTATACATAGGCAATAAGTCATTTACTTGCGCTTCATTGGTAAACGGATTCAGGTAACCTCCAAATCCCATATAAGTTAATGGCAGGCTGAATAGCGATTTTTTGATGCTTAGATTTTGATAAGCAAAATAGGAATGTTCTTTTGCAAGATTTTGATACCCGTTTAAATTCATCTGAAAAGCTTGCTCTTGCGAATACGGGAAAACGACTTTTGAACTGTCTTTTTTTGTTATTTGAAATTGAATTTCATTCGTTTTTGCTATTAGTTTTTTAGTAAAAACCAATAGTTCGGCATCCGTGTATTCTCTTTTAATCTTCATTTTTTCAAAAAGAGGTTCACGATAATAATTAAGAGCCCAAAGCAGATGAAAGAAAAAGTAAAATATAGAAATTACGCTTAGTGTTCTTAAAAGATGGTCTTTCCAATTTGATTTCCAGGTCTTACGGTTTTTCCAAAACCAACGAATTAAAAGGAGTATTAAAACCGAGTATACACAATCGCCTATCGAAAACGGAATCCAGCCTAGAATAATTCTCGAGAAATGAGAGATTTTCAAATAGATTCCATTGCTATAAAAGCGTTCGATGAATTCCGGAAAAAAGGGAAGAACCTTTAAAAGAATAATCTGCAGGAGAAGTAATAAAGGTAGAATGTATTTTCGTTTCACAATGTAAATTTTGGTTACGTAAATATAAATACAATTATTAATTTTTTATAAGACATTCTTGATATTCTGGCAGATCGTAAATGGGAGAGATGTATTTATGACGATACGAAGTATTTAAAAACAGAAAAACCGAAGAGACTTCGGTTTTTGGTTGTATTTTTTAAGTGTTATTTTTTTTGATGAGCTTACATTGCAATGATATCATTTTTCATAACTGTTTTGTTTTAAGTTTAATATTGTAAATGTATGTATTTATTATTGATATAAAAAGTTAATTAACATTGTAAGATTTCTTTGAAGTTTCCTTCTTTAAATTTTCCTTCACGGATTGCGGCTTTATTGACAAATTCATGAGTAAATATGTTGTTTAGCCCTGTTAAGCTATGGCGGGCGGTAATTTGAAATTGTATGTGTGTAGGGGAATATTGCATTTTTTTAGGTAAATCTTCATAAGTGAAAAACTGAATACAGTTATGACCGTAATTCTTTTTGAAAGGAATATAACCGGGTATGTAATTGATTGTATCTGTTTTAAGTTCAATTCTGGAAAAGATCTTATTAATAATGCCATTTTCGCCTTGTATGATGTAATAATAATTGGTTCTGGCTTCAATGTTATAAGCACCAAAGAGTGATTTGTTTATAATTTTGAACGAATAACAAATTTGGTCAATATTATCAAATGGACTATTGTTTTTTGCTATTAAGGGTACTATTTCAAATTTGGGTTTGAAAAAAATCAAAAGAGTAAAGATAAAAAAGAACGAAGCAAAGAAGCTGCAAATAATATTGAAGAATAGAGTGGAAACTGTAAATTCTGAAAGGAGAGATTCCATAAAATGATTTTTAGTTTAAAAATTAAAACAATAACTAAAAGTAAGAAAAATTTTATAATTTTAAATAAATTTTTACTTTTTATAACCTTCCTTATTTGTTAATTGGAAGTAATATCCAACGATTCATTTTATTTGTTGATTGAATGGTAGATACTTTTTTTTAAGAGGTAATACTTTCTTAACTTTGATGCTCTTAATTGTTAAACTTCAAACACAAAATAATGAGTCAGGAAATAAGAAATCTGGAACCTAAGGCGCTATGGAACAAATTCGCTGATCTGAATGCCGTTCCACGTCCGTCGAAGAAAGAAGAACGAGTGATCGAGTTCATGAAGAACTTTGGAAATAGCTTAGGTTTAGAAACTTTTGAAGACGATATCCGCAACGTTATAATTAGAAAACCGGCAACTGCTGGAATGGAAAATCGTAAGGCGATTGTAATGCAAGGGCATCTTGATATGGTGCACCAAAAAAATGCAGACACTGTTTTTGATTTCGATACGCAGGGAATTGATATGTATGTTGATGGTGACTGGGTTCGTGCGCGTGGTACTACACTTGGTGCAGATAACGGGTTAGGGGTAGCTACTATTATGGCTATTTTAGAAAGTAAAGATATTCCGCATCCTGCGATTGAAGCTTTGTTTACAATTGATGAGGAAACCGGAATGACAGGAGCTTTAAACCTAAAAGGAGGAATTCTTCAGGGGCAGATTTTATTAAATTTAGATACTGAAGAAGATGATGAAATTGATATCGGTTGTGCCGGAGGAATTGATGTAACGGCTACAAGAAGCTATCATGAAGAAGAAGTTCCAGAAGGTTCTGTTGGACATATTATTACCGTAAAAGGGCTTAAGGGAGGTCATTCAGGAATGGATATCCATAAAGGTCTAGGGAATGCTAATAAAATTATGAACCGTTTGTTATTTGATGCCTTTGAAAACTTTGGTTTACAAGTGGTTGAAATAAACGGAGGAAGTTTACGAAATGCAATTCCAAGAGAAAGTGTTGCTAAAGTAATCATTTCTGAAATGTTTGATGAAGCTTACATTTTTGATATGCAGGAAATTATCAACGATATTAAAGCGGAGTATAAAACGACTGAACCTAATCTTTCTATTGAAATCGTGAAATGTGATTTACCGGAAAAAGTAATGGATTTAGGTGTTCAGGAAGGTATTATTCGTGCTATTTATGCAGCTCATAATGGTGTTTACAGAATGAGTGCTGATATGGAGGATTTAGTGGAAACCTCAAATAATATTGCCAGAGTAATAGTAAAGGACGGTGAAATCACAATTGGATGTTTGACACGTTCTTCTGTAGAAACTTCAAAATTTGATTTGGCAAATGCATTGCGTTCTGCTTTTGAATTAGTAGGTTGCGAAGTAGAACTTTCAGGTTCTTACCCAGGTTGGACACCAAATGTAAACTCAGAAATACTAGAAGTATTAAAAGAGATTTACGAAAAACAAAATAACGAGAAACCAAAAGTAGTGGCTTGTCATGCTGGTTTGGAATGTGGAATTTTAGGAACAAATTATCCGGATATGGATATGATTTCTTTTGGACCAACCATTCACGGAGCACACTCTCCGGACGAAAGAGCAAGTATCTCTTCTGCTAAGAAATATTGGAAATTTGTATTAGAAATTCTATCAAATATTCCGGTTAAATAAGTAATTAGTCTCAGTTTGCAGTCACAGTTTTCGGTAATAACTGAAAACTGCGACTGCGACTGAATACTACTATCAATCTCGTTTAGGATTGTTTTTCTTCTCTCTCTTTTCTTCTTTCTTTTCTTTAGCCGTTTTTAACGGTTCTTTTTTTACCGTTTTTTTTGCATCTTGACTTTTTGACATAATATTTATTTTTTTAGGGTTTTTATTTCGGGTACACTTTGTCTATATACTTCTATAGAGTCTTTTTGAAGTCTCACTTTTAGCCAGGACTTTAGTTTTTCTTTGGTTTCTGAAGTGATGTCTTTTTTACTTTGAAAAAGGATTATCGGGATAATTTTGGTTTTACTGTCTTTGTGTTCAGATGAATAATTTCCAATAGACAGTGAGGTTACAAATGGAAACAGAATTTTGGCTTCGCTTCCAATCTGAAGGTTTTTGAATTGATATTGTGACAATTGATTTCTTAAATCGTTAATCAGGACATCTTTTTGATCGACTAAGTTTTTGCTGCTGTTGATTTTATTCATGATGTCTTTTGACAGATTAAAAGTATCTTGTTTAATAATCAATCGGGTATTTTTCAGATCGTATTCCGTTAATTTTTTATTTAAATTGATAATCTCGGCATCGTTAAATTTCTTTGTTAAAAATGCAAGTTCTATTCTTTTTGGATTAGTATTGTATTCGATGTTTTTGTAGATAATAGGATAATCGTTATCCAGAAATTCTTTTCGGATAAAAGTTTCTGTTTTAAAGGTATAATTTTTTTGAATGAATAATTGGTAAGCAAAATAGATGCTGGGAACTATTAAAAATAAAATCAGAATCGTAATAATGTATTTAACACGTTTTTGATGTACAGTATCAAGTTGTCTGGTTATAGGGTATTTCAGGTAGTTGACAATTACAAAAGTAGCGATACAGATAAAAACGCAATTGATGGTATATAAGTACATGGCACCTAAGAAAAACTTAAAATTACCTAAAGCAAGGCCATAACCCGCGGTACATAAAGGAGGCATTAAAGCCGTTGCAATAGCAACACCCGGAATTGGATTTCCTTTTTCGACTCTGGTTACGGCTATCACACCAACCAAACCTCCAAAAAAGGCAATTAAGATGTCGTAGATATTTGGAGACGTTCTGGCTAGTAATTCAGATTGTGCTTCTTTAAAAGGGCTAATGTAAAAGTAAATGGTAGAAGTTGCTAAACTTGCGATTGTTGCAATTAATAGATTCTTAATGGATTTTTTTAGTAATTCAAAATCATACATTCCTAAGCCAAATCCTGCGCCAACGATTGGCCCCATTAAAGGAGAGATAAGCATGGCGCCAATTATCACAGCAGTAGAGTTGACATTTAGTCCTACAGATGCAATGATGATAGCGCATACTAAGATCCAGAGATTTGATCCTCTAAAAGATACCGTGCTGCTAATGTTTTGTATTACTGTTTTTTTGTCTTCTTCCCCTTTATGCAGATCTATAAAATTTAGAATCTTATCGGTTATGTTTATCATTTTAAATTGATTTTTAAAATCGATGACGATTTTAAGAGATGTATAATGACTAATTTAATCAATTATTTGTTGAAATACCATTATTTTGAAAGAATAATGCCGTAAATAAAAAAATCCCCAATTAGACAATTGAGGATTGATTTTTATAATGTAGCAATTAATTTCGTTTTAATACTTTATATTGTTCATAACAAGCGCTTATGGCATCCATGATTTGCAGATCGTTTGCAGTCTGAATAAAAGAATCAGAATAGTTACAACGGTGCATAATCTCCGGAATTTCATCTTTACTGATACCTAATAATACAGAAACTGTTTCGCGGTCGTATTTGGACTCTAAAAGATTTCGAACCGTATCGTCTTTCTTCATCTCTTTAAGTTTCTTGAGTTCTTTACCATTTTTTCCGAAGAAATTATAAAGCATATCTGCAGGATTAAAGATCGAACCTAATACTTTTCCAAAGGCATTTGGAGAATATTCACCGGCTTCGTACCCTTGTGTAAGGCCTGAAATGCTATAACGATAGTTTTCTTTAGTCGGAATTAATTTAGAATCAACTTCAAGGTAACCCGTTAAGCTAAAGGGAGCAATAATAACTTCTTCAAGCGCAATTGCTTTTTCAGTAAGCTGAATTCTGGTTACTTTATTTTTTATCCAGTCATTGGTTACTCTGATACGCAGCGATTGAAATCCTAAAATCGAAAAATGAAGGGTATCATTGACTTGTACGTCGATTTCGAAATATCCTTTTTCATCAGATTTTGCACCTCTAACCTTGTTGGTGTTGATGATGTTAACTCCTGAAAGAGGTTGTTTGCTGTTGTCATTAATAATGTAGCCCGAAACTCTTTGTGGTATTGTAGACGGGGTGTCTTGTGCAAAAGCAATAGTAGATAGTAATGTAAAAAAGAAAACTGCGAAATATTTCATATCCTGATTTAAAGCACTAAAAGTAGTGAATCAAGATTAAATATTTCGCAGTATCCAAATATAATTATCAGAAAATTAACAAAGAGAATTAATCTCTTCTTGGTCTTCTTGGTCTTGGCGAATCACCAAAGCTTTCAGAACGTCTTGGGGCTCTGTCAGAACCACCTTCAGTTCTTGGAGTTGAACTTCTGAAACCACCTTCTCTTTTTGGAGCAGATGAATTTCTGTCGCTTCTGAAACCACCTTCTCTAGGAGCAGAGTTTCTATCGCTTCTGAATCCACCACCACCAGAACCTTCACGTCTTGGAGCAAAACTTCCTTCTCTTCTTGGTCCTCCAGAGCTTCTTCCGCCACCAGAACGTCCGTTGTGATCACGTCTTCCGCCACCGTCATTTTTAGAAATTTCAACATTAATACGACGTCCTTCTAATTGTACGTTGTTTAATACTTCCATTACTTTTTCTGTGTGCTCAGGATCAGTGTTGAAGAAAGAGAAACCTTCTTTTACATCTACTTTGAAAACGTCATCACGACCTAAGTCTAATGTTTCTTTCAAATAATCTTTAAGTGACATCCAATCGAAGTTGTCTCTTGAACCGATGTTTACGAAATAACGAACTGCTCCGTTATTGTTGAATTCTCTTGGTTCAGAATCACTTCTTTCGCGTCTTTCTCCAGCTTGAGATGAAATATCTCTGTTCTTTTTGTAGTAAGCGATAAAACGATTAAATTCTACAGATACCATTTTTTTGATCAACTCTTCTTTAGATAACTCTTCAAGAACGTTGTTGATAGCCGGTAGGTAGTTGTCAATTTCGTGATCTACCTCAGTATCTTTAATTTTATTAGCTAAGTGTAATAATTGAATTTCGCAGATTTCGATTCCGGATGGAATAACTTTCTCTTCGAATTTTTGTTTGATAATTCTTTCGATAGAAGAAATCTTACGCAATTCACTTTTAGTAACAATTACGATAGAAGTTCCTAATCTTCCAGCTCTACCTGTACGTCCTGAACGGTGATTGTAAGTTTCAATCTCGTCAGGTAATTGATAGTTTACTACGTGAGTAATATTATCAACGTCAATTCCACGTGCAGCAACGTCAGTAGCAACAAGCATCTGAATTTGTCTTCCACGGAAAGATTTCATTACACCATCACGTTGCGCTTGAGATAAATCTCCGTGCAATGCAGCAGCGCTGTATCCATCTTCGATTAATTTTTCAGCTACCGCTTGTGTATCACGTTTTGTTCTACAGAAAACTACTGAGAAAATGTCCGGATTAGCATCGGCGATACGTTTTAAAGCTTCGTAACGGTCACGTGCATTTACTAAGTAAAATTCGTGAGAAACAGTTGCAGAACCTGAGTTCTTAGCACCTACTGTAATTTCTACAGGCTCGCTCATGAATTGTTTTGCAATTCTGGCTACCTCTTGTGGCATAGTTGCAGAGAACAACCATGTACTTTTTTCGTCTGGAGTATCGGATAAAATAGATACGATATCTTCATAAAATCCCATGTTCAACATTTCGTCAGCCTCATCAAGAATACAGTAATCTATATTTTTAATGTTAACTAAACCTCTGTTGATCATGTCTTGCATTCTCCCCGGAGTAGCTACAATGATCTGAGCTCCTCTTTTAATTTCTCTGGCTTGCTCTGTAATACTAGCCCCGCCGTAAACTGCTACCACATTAATACCTTTTTCGTATTTTGAGTAGTTTTTAAGTTCGTTGGTAATCTGTAAACAAAGTTCTCGTGTTGGCGATAAAACTAATGCTTGTGTATTTCTGTTGTCAGCATCAATTTTTTGAATTAGCGGAAAACCGAAAGCTGCCGTTTTCCCTGTCCCTGTCTGAGCCAACGCAACCATATCTGTGTCTTTTTCCAATAATAGGGGAATCGCCTTTTCCTGTACCTCTGACGGATTTTCAAATCCTAGATCTAAAATCGCCTTCAGTAACGATTCATTCAATCCTAATTGTTCAAATTTATTCATATGTATTTTTAAAATAGGGTGCAAAATTACTGTTAATTATTCAGATAAACTAATGCTTATTTAAGAATTATGGATTTGTTATGATTTGATTATCAAAAAGTTATAAATATTGTAAAATCATTTTGAGTAAGAAATCGTTAAAAAAGAAAAAAAATACGTCGTGAAATATAATTTTTTGAGTTTAAAATGTTGTATTTTAAACGATTATTTTGCTGAATTCAGAAAATCAATTAGTTGCTGTGTTGCTTTTCCGCGATGACCGATTTTATTTTTGATCTCTAAAGGCAGTTGCGCAAAAGTTTCCGTATAGTTTTCGGGTTGAAAAATCGGATCGTATCCAAAACCCTCATTTCCTGCTTTGGTAAGTGTGATAGTTCCTTTTACGATTCCCGTAAAAAGATGTTGTTCTCCTTTTAAGTTTAATGTTATAACGGTCTTGAACTGGGCGCTGCGATCTGATTGATCCGATAGTGCACCTAAAAGTTTGTCCATGTTATCGTTAGCGTCGCGGTGTTCGCCTGCATAACGGGCAGAATATACACCTGGAACGCCATTCAAAGCAGTAATTTCAAGACCTGTATCATCTGCAAAACAATCGTAACCATAGTTTTTAGTTACATAATCGGCTTTTAAAATTGCATTTCCTTCTATGGTATCGGCAGTTTCGGCAATGTCTTCGTGACAGCCAATTTCTTCAAGACTTAATATTTTGATAGAATCCGGAAGGATGCTTTGTATTTCTTTGATTTTATTTTTGTTGTTTGAAGCGAAAACGAGATTCATAAGTAGTATAGTTTAAGGTAAGTTTTTCTATTGTATAGGCAATTGCAATTCCAAAAGTATAAGCTAGGAGATCACTCCATAAAAATCCCTGTCCTAAAACATACCTTCCGAAGAGCGTTTTTCTCAGAGCGATAATCCATTCTTGCTGACAGAGTTGAAAAATTTCAATACTATAACAAATCAATAAAGAAATTAGTATAATAAAGTATGCTTTTTTATTAATGAATACAATTCTAACTAAAGTATACATCATTATGGCGTATAATACATCTCCAAAACATAGCGGAATTAGTGTGATTTTTCTGGAGAGTATTCCAAGACAGATTACCAAAAGAAATACGAGAGTATAGTAGATTTTTGATTTTTTCAATTTCTGTATTAATTTAGGTCTTGGTAGTCTTTTAGTTAAACAAAGATATAAAAAGGGGCGTAAAGTAGTGTGATTTTAGTGTGTTTAAAAAAAAGGCAACAGACTAGGTTTCTTTTTTGTCTTTATATATTAGACGGATTATTATTATCTTGAGACACTTTTAAGAGTAAAGCGATTAATGTAAAAATTCTAAAAATTATGAGGAAGAAAATAAGTCGGATTTTATTTGCAGTTAGTATCATAGTGCTATTGGTAAGTTGTAAAAACACTAAACAAAAACTTCAGGAGTATGTGGTTGAATATAACAATACGGCTAAAAGTTTTAAAGCAGAAAACGTAACATTAACTACCGCAAGAGGATATATAAACGATGATAAGATTGAACTGCGATTTGAGACCAACTTAGAACAAAACGAACCTAATAAAGTGGCTGCCACTGAATCGTTTCCTAAATTATTGAAAGAAATGATCCATAAAAATCAAATTCCCAAAGAGCTAATCGAAGAAGGAGTGCGATTTGATGTATATTTTTTGGCCAATGATAATACGGTTCTGGTAAAAGAAATTCTGGATAAGGAAGTTGTTGCTGTTTTGTTGAAAAAATAATTTTATCAAAGGAGGCTAGAGGGGTGAGAAGTTTTTTTTAGTTTCAGGTTTCAGGTTTCAAGTTGAGATTGAGACTGTAAACTGAGACTGTTTTAGGTTTCAAGTTTCAGGTTGGGACTGAGACTGTAAACTGAGACTGTTTCAAGTTTCAGGTTTCAAGTTGTGACTGAGACTGTAAACTGAGACTGAAAACTAAAAATAAAAGCTACTTTTCGGTTGAATATAACCGCAAAGTAGCTTTTGTTGTTTTAATGTTTGGTGACATTCGTTAGGTTGTCAGGGAAATAACTGTCTGATAAATTGCTGAATTCATCACCACGCATGAATATATTAATGTCTACATCGGCGAAGCTTTTTTTGCCGGCTGCGGCTAGAAGTTCATTTGCGGCATGTAAAGTGTTTTTATGAAAATGATAGACACGATCTGATTTATCGGTTACTACCAAACCTTTCATAAGCATTTTGTTTTGAGTTGCTACTCCGGTAGGACATTCGTTATTGTGACAACGTAATGCCTGGATACAACCTAGAGAAAACATAAATCCACGGGCACTATTGCACATGTCGGCGCCCAAAGCAACGGCATGTAGGATAGAGTAACCCGAAATAATTTTTCCGCTGCCAATAATGCGTATTTTGTCACGAATATTTAAACCTACCAATGTTTTGTTTACAAAGATCAAAGCAGGTTCAAAAGGCATTCCGACACCATCAGAAAACTCCAGAGGTGCTGCTCCGGTACCACCTTCTGCTCCGTCTACTGTAATGAAATCAGGGAAGATGTTTTCTGCGATCATTTCGTGGCAAATGGCTTCGAATTCGGCAGTGTTTCCGATACATAATTTAAAACCGATTGGTTTTCCGTTCGACAATTCACGTAAGTGTGCTATAAAATGAACTAAGCCTTTTGCATCAGAAAAAGCACTGTGGCTGGGAGGGGAGAGGATCAGTGTATGTGGAACAACTCCTCTTATTTTTGCAATTTGAACGGTGTTTTTTGCTGCCGGAAGAACACCACCATGACCTGGTTTTGCACCCTGCGAAAGTTTAATCTCAATCATTTTTACATTTGGATGATTGGCTTTTTCTTTAAAGTTTTCCGAACTAAAATTTCCTTCAGCATCACGACAGCCAAAATAACCGGTTCCAATTTGCCAGGTAATATCTCCGCCGCCGGCAAGGTGAAATTCTGTTAATCCTCCTTCACCGGTATTTTGATAAAATTTTCCTTTTTGTGCGCCAATGTTTAATGCGCGAACAGCATTTTCGCTTAGAGAACCAAAACTCATGGCTGAAACATTAAAGAGAGAGGCAGAATAAGGTTGTTTGCAGTCTTTTCCTCCAACTAATACACGTGGTAGTTCGTCATTTACTTTTGCAGGGAAAATAGAATGTTTGATTCCTTCGTAGCTGTCCTGATTTAAATTGAGTTGTGTTCCGAAAGGAGTATTTGAATCAATATTTTTGGCTCTTTGATAGACTAAAGAGCGTTGATTTCTGGAAAAAGGTTTTCCGTCTGTAGATCTTTCGATAAAATATTGTTGAATTTCCGGAGCGATCATTTCAAATAAATACCTGAAATAGCCTAAAACCGGAAAGTTTCTCAGAATGGCATGTTTGGTTTGAACAGCGTTATAGATTCCGACAACCAATAGAATCGGCAGAATGATAACGAGTAAAAAACCACGATCTGTATAATAATAGATTGCAGCAACAATTAGAAACAATAAGAATCCGTAAATAAAGAATTTTTTTCTCATGTTTTTTTGAAATTAAAATGGAATAGTTTGGTAATTAGTTGAAGCGTAAACGAACGTAAACGTGTTTAATGCCTTTTTTGTCTGATTCTCTTTCGTCAATTTCAAGAATATCAGTTAAGGATTTCAACATGGGCGTAAGTTTTGAGAAACCGTAGTTTCTAGGGTCAAATTCGGGTTTTTTCTTTACAATCAGATTTCCGACATCACCAAGGAATGCCCAGCCGTCATCGTCTTCGATGTCTTCAATTGTGGCTTCGATAAGTTCGATAGTTTGCTTGTCGATTTTGTGAAGGGCTTTTTCGGCGGGTTTTTCGACTGGTTTTTTAATATCGGCTACGGCGGTTTTTGTTTTCTTTTTCTGAATGGCGCCGTCTAAAACTTCAATATAAATAAATCGATCACAGGCGACAATAAAAGAGTTTGGTGTTTTCTTTTCCCCAATACCAATCACTTTCATGCCGGATTCCCGCAGACGAATTGCTAAACGTGTGAAATCGCTATCGCTGGAAACAATGCAAAAACCATCCAATTTACCGGAGTAGAGCAAGTCCATGGCATCGATTATAAGTGCTGAATCGGAGGAGTTTTTACCGACCGTATAACTGTATTGTTGTATGGGAGTGATGGCATGCTCGAGTAAAACCCCTTTCCATCCGTTAGCGTTTGGTTTGGTCCAGTCGGCATAAATACGTTTTGTGGTTGGTGTTCCAAATTTTGTTATCTCTTCCATCATACCCTTTACATTACTATAAGGAACGTTGTCGGCATCAATAAGAACGGCTAGTTTTAAATCTTTTGAGGTGCTTAAAGCCATTATTTAGATATTAGAATTTATAATGTTCATTTTGTAAAATGCTTTTAAAATTAATAAAAAATAAAACAAATTCGTTCGTTTATGCGGAATTTATAACAGGTATAAATTACGGTTTTTAGTGTTGGTTGTATTTTTTTAAAGGAAAAACACTACAAATAAAAAGGTTTTTACTCTTAAAGTATATTAAAGTATTGCCTTGAATCCGATTCATTTTTAAATTATTATGATAACATAGAATAAATATTTATTTTTGCTCGCGTTTAAAATTAAAAATATTACTTCATTATATTATGGTAAAAGATTTATTCGAAAGAATTCAAAACAATAAAGGGCCGTTAGGAAAATGGGCTTCACAAGCTGAAGGGTATTTTGTATTCCCTAAATTAGAAGGAGAACTTGGTCCAAGAATGCAATTTGGTGGGAAAAATATTTTGAACTGGAGTATAAACGACTATTTAGGTTTGGCAAATCATCCTGAAGTACGTCAGGCAGATATTGATGCTGCTGCAGAATATGGTGCTGCTTATCCTATGGGAGCACGTATGATGTCTGGTCACACTAAATACCACGAACAATTAGAAAATGAATTGGCTGCTTTCGTAATGAAAGAATCGGCTTATTTATTGAACTTTGGTTATCAGGGAATGGTATCTACTATTGATGCTTTGGTTACTAAAAATGATATTATTGTGTATGATGTAGATTCTCATGCTTGTATCATTGACGGAGTTCGTTTGCACATGGGGAAACGTTTTACTTACAAACACAATGATCTTGAAAGTATAGAGAAAAACCTGCAGCGTGCTACTAAAATGGCATTAGAGACTGGTGGTGGAATCTTACTTATTACAGAAGGTGTTTTTGGAATGCGTGGCCAACAAGGAAAATTGAAAGAAATTGTTGCACTTAAAGAGCAATACAACTTCAGATTATTAGTTGATGATGCACACGGTTTTGGAACTCTTGGTAAAACAGGAGCCGGAGCAGGTGAGGAGCAAGGAGTTCAGGACGGTATCGATGTTTACTTTTCTACTTTTGCAAAATCAATGGCTAATATTGGAGCTTTTTTAGCTGCAGATAAAGATATTATCGATTATTTAAAATACAATTTACGTTCTCAGATGTTCGCTAAGGCGTTACCAATGATTCAGACTATTGGATCTTTGAAACGTTTGGAATTGTTGCGTAACCACCCGGAATTGAAGGATAAACTTTGGGAAAACGTAAATGCATTACAAAACGGATTACGTTCAAAAAATTTCAATATTGGAGATACTAATACTTGTGTAACACCGGTTTATTTAGAAGGAAGTGTTCCTGAAGCAATGGTTATGGTGAATGATTTAAGAGAAAACTACGGTATTTTCTTGTCTATTGTAATCTATCCGGTAATTCCAAAAGGAATTATTTTGTTGAGAATGATTCCAACAACTTCACATACTTTAGCTGATATCGATGAAACGTTAGTTGCTTTTGAAGCAATTCGTGAGAAATTAGAAAACGGTACCTACAAAGAAATAGCAAGTAAAACAAAGGTTGATTTAGATGCTTAATTGCTAAAAATGATAGATTCCTCAAATAGTGGGAATTATGTAAAAAAATCCATTCTGCATAAGAATGGATTTTTTTTTATTTCAGCTAAATTTATAATAGTAAAACATAAAAAATATTATTATGAAAAAAATACTCGCACTAACGATAGTCACTTTGGCTGTTTTAACATCCTGTAAAAAAGCACCTGAGCCGGTAGAGATTGCGCCAAATCCGCCAAAAGAGGCAGAGATTGTAGAGCCTTCCGGAGATCAATGTTATGCTTCGATTGCGAATAACAGTATTGTGCAACTTAGTTTTAATGTAAACTCACATCAGGAAGTTAACGGGAAATTGAGTTATGCTTTATCGGGAAAGGATAAGAATGACGGAACGATTATCGGAAATATGAAGGGAGATACGCTGATTGCAGATTATACCTTTATGTCGGAAGGACTTTCGTCTGTCAGAGAAGTTGTTTTTCTTCAAAAAGACGGTGCATTTATTGAAGGATATGGAGATATTGTCGAGGTAAATGATAAAGCAACCTTTAAGGATAAAACAAAACTGAAGTTTGATCAGAAAAATGCGTTGACTAAGGTTGATTGTAAGGTAGAATAAAATCAAACCCGACAGGTTTTTGAAACCTGTCGGGTTTAGTTTGTTTTAAAGATCCTTTTTATACGTTTTTCTTCGGCAGTGTACTTTTGGGTCGAAATTTTTCCAAAGTAAATGAATGGCCGTATTTTCGGCTAATTCGGGAGTTCTAATGCAGTTTACGATTCCTTTTTCAGAAAAAGTTTTAAAATATTCGTCAAAGATAATCGCTGTAACTCCTTTGTTTTGATAGTCGGGATGTACGCCAATTAAATAGAAAACAACATCTTTACTGTGTTTTCTGGCTTTTAACAGATGGTAAAAACCAAATGGGAAAAGTTTTCCTTTTGCTTTTTGTAAAGCTTCAGAGAAACTAGGCATTACAATACTAAACGCTACTAAATTATCCTCCTTGTCAACTACAAATTTGATGTATTCCGGATTGATAAAACTGATGTATTTCTTTTTGAAATATTCTTTCTGCACATCAGAAATGGCAACAAAGGAAGCCAGGTTTGCATAAGAATCATTAAACAAATCAAACATTTTATCCACGTGCGGCATAATGTCTTTTGTTTTGGTAAAGGTAAGCGATCTTAAACCGTATCTTTTTTTGATTAATTCCTGTGCTTTCAGGAAAAATTCAGGTTTTACGTTAGAAAATGGGAAAATGCTTTCGAGATATTCTTTCTCAACTTGAAAACCTAATTGTTCAAAATGGGTTACATAATAAGGATTGTTGTACCAGGTAATCATAGTCCCCATCTGATCGTATCCTTCTGTAAGTACTCCAACTTTATCCAAATTAGAGAAGCCCATTGGACCTTCAACATGTTCCAGATTGTTTTGTTTTCCTAATTCGTATACTTTTTCTAATAAAGCTTTGGTCACTTCAATATCATCAATAACATCAAACCAGCCAAAACGAACTTTCTTTTTGTGCTGATTGTTTACTTCCGACCAGTTGATGATGGCCGTTATTCTACCAACAATTTCATCATTTTTGTAAGCCAGATAAAAATAAGCTTCGGCGTTCTCAAAAGCAGGGTTTTTGGTTTTATCAAAAGACTCCAGTTCGTCAGCAATTATAGGCGGAACCCAATACGGGTTGTCTTTGTATAGTGAAAACGGGAATTTGATATAATCTGTTAATTCTTTTTTGCTTTTGGCTTCTTTAATTGTAATCATTAAGATCGTATTGTGAAATATCTCTTTGTTTTGAGATTTAGGTTATTAAATTTTTATTCGTATTTAGATTTACGTTTTCTCTCCTGTGCCTGATAATCTGTTTCCTTCTTAGATTTAGCATCTTTAGGATTGTTTTTGTCTTTTCGGGACTGCCTTTTGGATTCTATTTGTTTTTCTTTGTATTTTCCGTCATAACGCCATGAAACTCCAACTCCTCCGTATAATATAGACGGTGTGTTTTTAAAATTGGTGCTTATGGAAGCATCAACTTGTAAGTTTGGGTTAATCAGATAGGCTGCTCCACCGCGCACGATGCCATCGCTGTAAAAATCACTTTTATAACCCTGATTTTCAACAAAACCGGACCATTTGTTGTTGAAACCGTGCGTTAAAGTTAATACATAACCATAACTTGGGTAATCTGTTGTGATATAATCGGCAATAATATTAGTTACAAATACCCATTTCCCGCCACCAAACTGATTTTGTGTAATCAATACTACTTTTGGCGAAATACTGGACTTCGGAGAAAAAGAGTACGGATTGTCTGCGCCAACAAAATTGGCTCCTGCAAAAAGAGATACAGCAGGTATTAACTGATGCCAGTCAAAACTATGATTGGCTTTGTAACTGTATATGTTTTTTGTTTTTTCGTAGTTTTTAAAAGGATCGTAGATTAAATATTTCGCTCCCAAAACGGTTTGTCTGAAATTATTTCTCTTAGAATTGTTGTAGGGTGTATTAAAAGCTTCCATTTGATATTGCAAATCAAGTACAAATTCAAGTTTTTCTAAAAATGCACCATAACGGAATGTTAAATCGGTACCAAAACCATTCGCATCATAATTTAATAAATCATGTTTTTCCTTTATTCCATAGATACCAATTTCGGCCTGAATAACAGTTTTTCCAACAGCAAAGGCAGACATTGTCTCCCCCGGACGGTTAGAATTAATGATATCAGTGTATTGTGCGAAAAAGAATTGTGGTGTAAAAAAGAGAGTAGCAATAAATAAGTTTTTAACTTTTAACATAAACGTAATTTTTGATTAAAAAGTAATAACGCATTTCAAATGTACATATTTTATTATTTATTTAAGATTGATATTTTAATTTTAAACAACAGATTTCTTAATTTTGAAAAAAAAATATACAATTATGCAAGAAGCATCTTTTTCAGGTTTAATAAAAGCTATTTTTTACATCTTGGCTTTTTATTATATTTTTAAATTTTTAGCTAGAATCTTTTTGCCTGTGTTGGTTAAAAAGGCTGTAGAAAAAGCAGGAGAGAATTTTCAGAGACAACAACAATATAGCCAGGGTAACTCATGGCAAAATACGCAACGTAATAAAGATGAGATAATTATCGATACTGCGAATGCGAAAAATCCCCGTGAAACCAAAAAAGTGGGAGATTATGTTGATTACGAAGAAATAGATTAAGTTTGTGTCCTGAAAAAACAGGATTCATCATTTAACCAAACTTGCCTAAATTGAAAATAGTAAATAAGTTCTATCCGCACGCCCTAGTAGTTTTGGGCTTTATTCTCGTTTCCCTAATTTATTTTTACCCGGTTTTGCAGGGAAAACAAATTTTCCAGTCTGATATTGCTCAATATACCGGAATGGCAAAGGAACAAAATGATTTTAGAGCTACAGAACATGCCGAGCCTTATTGGACAAATTCTGCTTTTGGAGGGATGCCGACATACCAGCTTGGTGCCAATTACCCTAACGATTATGTTGGGAAATTAGACGATGCATTGCGTTTTTTACCTCGCCCGGCTGATTACTTATTTTTATACTTTTTAGGTTTCTACGGTTTATTATTGGTTTTAAAAACAGATCCTTTAAAAGCTTTTATTGGCGCATTGGCATTTGGTTTTTCAACCTACTTAATTATTATCTTGGGAGTAGGGCACAATGCAAAAGCACATGCGATTGCTTATATGCCATTGGTTATTGCCGGATTTATACTGGTTTTTCAGAAAAAATACATTTGGGGAGGTTTGCTCACCATGTTTGCGGTGGCTTTAGAGGTTAATGCCAACCACTTCCAGATGACCTATTATTTATTGATTTTTCTGCTGATACTTTCGGGTTATTATGCTTTCAATTTCATTAAAGATAAAGAATACAAGCCACTTTTAATTTCGTTTGGTGTTTTGGTAGCCGCAGGAATTTTGGCGATTGGAGCCAATGCAACTAATTTATTGGCCACCAGCGAATATGCTAAATTTAGTACACGAAGCAATAGCGAATTGACTTTTAATCCGGACGGAACAAAAAAGACAAACGAGAATGCGCTAAGCCGTGAATATATCACAGAATACAGTTATGGAATTGCAGAGAGTTTGAATCTAATTGCGCCAAGACTTTTTGGAGGTTCAAATCATGAAAATGTAGGCACAGACAGTCGCATGTATTCTTTCATGATCGAAAAAGGAGTTCCATCAGAACAAGCACAAGATTTTGTATCCGGGATGCCTACTTATTGGGGAGACCAGCCTATTGTTGCGGCTCCGGCTTATATTGGGGTTGTAGTTTTCTTTTTAGCTGTTTTGGCATTGTTTATTGATGATAGAAAAATAAAATACGTTTTTCTTTCGGGAGCATTAGTTTCACTTATACTCTCATGGGGGAAAAACTTCTCTCTGTTAACAGACTTTTTTATCGATTACGTACCAATGTACGATAAATTCAGAGCTGTTTCCTCTATTCAGGTGATACTTGAATTGTGTTTCCCTGTTTTGGCTGTTATGGGCTTACAATCGTTTTTTAAAGCGAAAGAAGAACCAAAATTACAACAGAAAGCATTGGTGCAAACCGGAGTTTTTGGTCTTGGAATTTTATTGATTTTAGTAATTACCAAAAGCATGTTTCATTTTTCAGGAAGCAGCGATAGTTATTACTTAGAAAGTTACGGACCTGATTTTGTTGACGCTTTAAAAGAAGACAGAATGAGTTTGTATTCGGCAGATTTATTGCGATCAGGCTTTTTTATTGTAGTGACTTTTGGAATTCTGTGGTTGTTCATTAAAAACAAATTTTCGCAAAGTACAACTTTAGTCATTGTTGGTGTTTTAATGATTTTTGATTTGTTCTTTGTAGATAAAAAATACGTTTCAGCCAAAGATTTCGTTAGTCCGGTGCAAATTGCAGCTCCATTTCAGGAAACGCCATCCGATGCTCAGATTTTAAAAGATACCACACATTACAGAGTTTTTGAAGTAAACGGAAATATGTCGAGTGCGCGTGCTTCTTATTTTCATCATTCATTGGGAGGATACCACGCAGCAAAACCAAGAAGAATTCAACAGTTGTTTGATTACCAAATTGCAAAAAACAATATGGAAGTGTTGGACATGTTGAATGTAAAATATATTATCCAGACCGATAAAGAAGGAAAAGAATTCCCGACCGTAAACCCGAATACCAATGGTAATGCCTGGTTTGTAAGTTCGGTTAGACTGGTAAACAAACCGGATGATGTGATGAAAGCATTAGACAATATCGATACTAAAAGGGTCGCTGTTTTTAATGTGCGTGAACACGAAGGCAAATTCAGAAATGCGCGTTTGAAAAAACAATGGGATACAACCGGAACAATCAAAACGGTAGTATACAAACCAAATTATATTAAATACGAATCAGACAATAAGAAAGACGGTTTAGCGGTTTTCTCTGAAATGTATTATAAAAATGGTTGGAATGCCTATATCGATGGACAATTGACAGATCATTTCCCTGTAGATTATGTCTTAAGAGCGATGGAGATTCCGGGTGGTCAACACACTATTGAGTTTAAATTTGAACCTCAGGTTGTAAAAACCGGAAGTACGATTACCTTGATAAGTTCAATCGGAATGTTATTATTGTTGATTGGTGGGATTTATTTTGAAAGGAAAAGAGTAATTTTACATAAAGAGTAAATTTTCATGAAAACTACTACTGCAAAAAAAAATCAGAAACCTCAAGTGAATGATACTTCCGTTAATTCGGAATTGCAGCAGTTATACGTTGAAAGGATAGAGCGTTTTATGGCTTTAGTGGAACTTTCATATGCCTTAAAACATTCTCCTAAAATTATTCAGAGTAAATAATGCTTCTGGAAATTCTAAATATTTGGAAAATTTTTAATGAAGAGAATGTTCGTTACATTACTATTGGAGGTTTGGCTGTTAATATCTATGGGTATGTAAGAAATACAGGAGATATTGATATATTGATTGAGGATTCTGTTGAAAATAGATTAAACCTTCGGGCTGCTTTTAAAAAAATAGGATTAGGTGATTTTCCACAAATTGAAACGATGCAATTTGTAGCAGGATATACTGATTTTACTATATCTTATGATTTGAGATTAGATGTAATGACTTCGATTAAAGGTCTAGAGAATGTGAAATTTGATGAATTACATCAAAAAGCTACTATTGTTTATTTACAAAAAACACCAGTCTATTTTATTGATTACGATAATTTAATGATTGCAAAAAAAGCGACTAATAGATTAAAAGATCAGTTGGATATTGAAGAATTGAATAAATTGAATAAAAAATAAATGGAAAGCAGAATCTAAAAAGCGCTTTCTTATGTGGAAAGATTAGAAAAATTAATGGCTCTGATAGAGTTGTCTTATATGTTGAGAAAGGCAAAAAAGTACACTTTTAAAGATATATATAAAAGCTAGTTTAATTAGAAATGGTTGATTTTGAGTAAGTTATTTTTGAACGTTTTTTCAATTATTGGTCTGCTGATTTTAGATCTTTCAGTTTATATTTTCTGTGGTCTTTTTATGATGGGATACGATGATTTTTATGATGAAAGTCAAGGAGAGTATTTTAGTTTTTCAAGCATGGAAATGAAATATAAAGTAGTTTATGTCTTTAGTAATTTCTGGCTTATCTTAAACGGTATTCTGTTATTGTGTTTTTTATTTAATTTATATAAGAAATTGATTTTAAAAAGGCATAAATGATTCTAATAACTTTTAAATTTGCATTTTTAAAACTTTAAACCAATTTTTCTTGGAACAAAAAAAGCTCTTAATCATTACCTATTATTTCCCACCTGCCGGAGGGCCTGGTGTACAACGTTGGTTGAAATTTGTAAAGTACTTACCTGACTTTAATGTTCAGCCTATCGTTTATGTTCCTGAAAACCCAACTTATCCAATCGTTGATGAAGCTTTGGTTAACGAAGTATCAGATCAGGTAATTGTTCTTAAAAATAAAATTATGGAGCCTTACCAACTGGCGGCTCTTTTTTCTAAAAATAAAACAAAGAAAATCAGTTCGGGAATCTTTCCACAAAAGAAAAAGCAAACGTTTCTGGATAAACTTTTTCTTTGGGTCAGAGGGAATCTTTTTATTCCGGATGCCCGTGTTTTATGGGTAAAACCTTCTGTTTCTTATCTGGAAAAATACATCAAAGAAAACAATATAGATACGATTGTAACTTCCGGTCCACCGCACAGTTTGCATTTAATCGGATTAGAATTAAAAGAGAAACTAAATGTAAAATGGTTTGCTGATTTCCGCGATCCGTGGACTACAATTGGCTATCATAAAGCATTGCGTTTATCTGCTTACGCTGCGAAAAAACATAAAAAATTAGAACATAAAGTGCTTAATTCGGCAGATGCGATTATTGTAACCAGTAAAACGACGAAAACGGAGTTTCAGGCGATCACCAGTAAACCAATTTCGGTAATTACAAACGGTTATGATATTGAAAATGTTGAAAAACAAACTTTAGATGCCAAGTTTACTTTGGCTCATATCGGATCCTTTCTTTCAGATCGCAACCCGCGTTTTTTATGGGAAAGTCTGATCGAATTACTTCAGGAAGTTCCGGATTTTAAGACGCATTTAGAAATAAAATTAATTGGTGCCGTAAGTCAGGAAGTATTAGATGCTATCAAGGAGTTTAATCTGGAGGAGTATTTAAATCTATTGGGTTATGTTTCGCATCATGAAGCTATTGCGCATCAGAAAAAATCACAGGTTTTGCTGCTGATCGAAATTAATTCAGAAGATACCAGAAGTATTATTCCGGGTAAATTGTTTGAATATATGGTGTCAAACAGACCTATAATTGCAATTGGACCACAAGGTTCTGATTTCGCGGATATTATAAAGGAAACAAATACAGGTGTATTTTTTGATTATTCTGAAAAAGCGAAACTAAAAAGTGTAATTTTGGACTTTTATAATCAATATTTGGAAGGGAAATTACAAGCGAATGGCGTTGGTTTACAACAATATTCGAGAAAAAACTTAACCAAACAGTTAGCACAGTTGATTAGCGAATAAACGATCAGAACACTACAATCTAAAATTACAAATGGGCATTGTCTTAAATCAGTCTTTCAAAAATACCATAATTACTTATATAGGCTTCGGAATCGGAGCCATCAATACCCTTTATTTGTATCCGGTTTTTTTAGGTGCTACCTATTATGCTTTAACCAATTATGTTCTTTCTGCGGCCAATGTAATCATGCCATTGTTTGCCATCGGAATGCAAAACACACTGGTTAAATTTTATTCCCAGTATAAAACAGAAAAAGAAAGAGAGCAGTTTCTGTCGTTTACGGCATTGTTTCCTATTATAATGTGTATTCCGTTAGGGATTATTGGTTTGCTATTCTTTGACGATATTACGGCCTTTGTCTCTAAAGAAAATCCTGTTGTAAAGGAATTTATGCTTCTGATTCCTTTTATCGGAATTTGTATGGCTTATTTTGAAATTTTTTATGCTTGGGCAAGAGTACATATGCATTCGGTTTTTGGAAATTTCATTAAAGAAGTAGGATTGAGATTGTTTTCTTCGTTTGCATTAGTTGGTTTGTATTTTCATTGGATCACTTTGGTGCAATTTGTTTACGTGACGGCAGTAATTTATTTTATTGGCTTTCTGGTAACCATGTTTTATGCCTTTTACATAAAAAGACCCAATTTTCAGATTACAATTCCGGCGAATGTAAAAAGTGTAATGGAATATACTTTCTTTATTATTCTATCAGGAAGTGTAGCAAATTTACTTTTGGACGGAGATAAACTGATGCTGAATCAATACATGAAAATTGAGAATATTGCCTATTACTCTGTTGCGACCTATATTGCGTTGGTAATTTCGGTTCCAAGTCGGGCGATGCATCAGATTGTATATCCAATTACAGCAAAATTGATGCACGAAAATAAACATGATGAACTGAATGTTTTGTATAAAAAAACCTCAATAAACCTCCAATTCGTGGGTGGTTTTGTGATGCTGTGTATTTTTGTAAACATCAACCAGTTGTACGAATTGGTTCCTAAAGAATACAGCGGGGGGATTCCTGTAGTGTTTATGATTGGATTGTCGAAGTACTTCGATTTGATTTTAGGAAATAATAATGCCATTATTTTTAATACCAAATACTACCGAATGGTGCTGTATTTAGGATTACTGCTGGTGTTTTTAACTTTTGTTTTAAACATGATCTTTATTCCGTATTGGGGAATATTCGGTTCTGCATTTGCGACTTTATTGTCTATTACTTTATACAGTTTAGCTAAATTGCAATTTGTGGTTAAGAGACTGCATCTGTATCCGTTTACAAAACAGACGGTACATTCGATTTTAATAACAGCTGCTTTGTTTTTAGTGTTTTATTTTTGGGAATTTCCTTTTTATCAATTGATTAGCATTGCATTAAAATCCGCTATAGTAACTGTTTTTTATGTTTATTTCAATTATAAGTTCAATATCTCACCCGAAATCAATCAGGTTATTAAGAATCTTTTAAAAAGAATCGGAATTAGCATTTAATAAGATTTTACAGAAAATAAAAAGAAATGTTAAAAGGAAACTTAATTGTTTTTATATTTGTTAGAAAGGATAATTAATTTATTTCTAATAGCTTATGAAAAAAAGATTAGTTTGTTTTTTAGTGCTCTTTATTGCACTGTCTTCTTCTGTCAGTTTTGCTCAGAAAAAAGAGCCGCAAGAGCCAGCAAAAGCTATAGATTCAGTTAAGTTAAAAGGTTATCCTGTAAGCCCTTTTAAAGACACACTTTTTTACGTTTATAATAAAGTAGGCTCTTTTTCTGCCGAGAATAGGGCGAATGCTATTACAGAAAAAATCAAAAAACTATACGAAGAAGCTTTTTTTGATGCCGATTCAATCCGAATTGTTCCTTCAGATATTACTCAGGATATCATGTACAAAGGCGATTTTGTCATTATGTCAATTTTAGAGATTGATGCCAAGGTCGAAAAACAGTCCGCAGCTTATCTTGCAAAACGCAATTTAAACCTGATTAAGAAAGCAATTGTTAATCAGAACGAAAATCATTCCCAGCTTCCAAAAAGATTGGGTTATACGGTTCTGCTTATTCTGATTGTTGGTTTTATACTGTTTTTTGTCGGCAAGATTTTTAATAGAGTTAAACTTTACATTTTAAAGAACAGCGACAAACACTTTAAAGGGTTTGTTTATAATAATATTACAATGCTTTCGCCGCAAAGACAGCAATTTGTCGTGATGCGTTTATACGGATTCATCAAGATTATTGCGCTGATTTTGATCGTTTATTTCTCTTTGCCTTTATTGTTTAGTATTTTTCCGGCTACAGAAGATTACACCACAACATTACTTCGCTGGGTACTTTCTCCGGCAAAACTTGCTTTTTTAGGATTTGTTGGTTTTCTGCCAAGTTTATTTGCTATTATAGTCATCATTGTAATATTCAAATACGCACTGAAAATTATCAAATTCTTTTTTGATGAGATAAAAAAGGAGAACATAAAAATCGATGGTTTTTACAGCGATTGGGCAATGCCGACCTTTAATATTATTCGATTTTTAATGATGGCCTTTATGCTGGTTATTATTTTCCCGTATCTGCCAGGTTCCGATTCTCCGATTTTCAAAGGAGTTTCCGTATTTGTGGGGGTTTTGTTTTCATTGGGTTCTTCAAATGCCATTGCCAATATGGTGGCGGGATTAGTTATTACTTATATGCGTCCTTTTAAGATTGGTGATTTTATAAAGATTGGTGATGTAAGCGGGGAAGTGATCGAAAAAACAGCTTTAGTAACCCGGGTAAGAACTCCGAAGTTTGAAGACATTACGATTCCAAATGCGACCGTATTATCTAGTACATCGACGAACTTCTCGGCGAATACAAAAAATGCCTCAAATGGCTTGTTAATCCACACTACGGTGACAATTGGATACGATGTTCCGTGGAAAGATATTCATAAAGCTTTGATTGAAGCAGCACTAAAAACAGACATGATAGAACAAACTCCGGCTCCTTTTGTATTGCAAACGAGCCTGGATGATTTTTACGTTTCTTATCAGGTAAATGTTTATACTAAAGAACCTACAAAACAACCGAGGATTTATTCTTCGTTGCATCAAAATATTCAGGACTCTTTTAATGCTGCCGGTATCGAGATCATGTCTCCACACTATAAAGCGTTAAGGGACGGAAACACAACAACAATTCCTGAAAATTATTTAAAAACAGACTATGAAGCACCAACTTTTAATGTAAAGAACAAGAGTTAAGTCGCTGATAGGCAGATATAAGTATTGAAATTTTAACAGTTTTTTATTTTGTTGTTCGCTTAATAAAAACTAACTTTAGGTGAGAATTTAATAGCAGTTTAATTAGTATGATTAAAAAAATCTAATAAAATGCAATAAATATAAAGTAATGGTGTTTTAGTAGATTGAAATAATTGATAGTAATTAAGAAAAATTAACAATGAGAGTGGAAGTATTGGGATTAATTTAATTTGGTAATTATGAAGCACAATCAACTTAGTCAGGAACAAAGCTTACAAGTATTTTCTAATATGATATCGAATAAAGTTCATAATGGATTTACACTGGAAGAGAGAAATGATGAATTGCTTTTTGCAGTTCTTTCAAAAGGGGGAAAAGTGGTCAATCACAGTTTGAATTTTACAATTTTTTGTCTGACTTTGGGGTTATGGTCATTTGCATGGCTTTATCTTACTCTGGAAGCGTCTAAACAGAAAAAAATATTAGTCGCAATAGATGAAGACGGGTTTCCTTTTGAAGAGAAATGTTTAGTAGCTTAAAAGTAACAGCTAACAGTAAGTAAAACGGCCAGAAATAGGATTTCTGGCCGTTTTATTTTTTGAGTTATTTAGTTATGTATTAAACGCAATTTATTTATTTTTTTTCACGCAGATTTTGCAGATTTTTTTTCATTGTTTTTTGAAAAAATCTGTTAAATCTGCAAAATCTGCGTGCTATTCTACTTTTGTATTTCCTATCCCAAAAATGTACTTTCTCGAAATCTGTGGTACAAAAATAAGTACGCTGGTTCAGAGTGATAGCAATACAAAGAAAAGCTGGCCACGAATTACACTAATTAAAAGGATTTGATCTAAGGTTTTTGATTTCTCTTTTTACTATTTTGTCATTCTTGCACTGACTAAACGAAATAGTATTCGTAAAGCTTTGTGCAAAACCTACAGTTTGTCTTTTAAATATACTCCGGTTACGGACTCTTTTACTTTTACAATGTCTTCCGGAGTTCCTACCGCTAGTAAATGACCTCCGTTTTCTCCACCTTCCGGGCCTAAATCAATAATCCAGTCGGCACATTTGATGAGATCCAGATTGTGTTCAATAACAATTATTGAATGACCTTTATCTATTAACGCTTCAAACGAAGCAAGTAATTTTTTGATATCGTGAAAATGCAAACCGGTAGTAGGTTCATCAAATACAAACAAAGCTTTGTCTTTTGTAGCTCCTTTTACCAAGAAGGAAGCCAGTTTAATACGTTGCGCTTCACCACCTGAAAGAGTAGAAGAAGATTGTCCTAATTGTACATAGCCTAAACCTACATCCTGAAGTGGTTGTAGTTTTTGAGTGATCTTAGTTTGTTTGTTTTTTTCGAAGAAAGCAATGGCATCATCGATCGTCATCGTAAGAATATCGTTGATGTTTTTATCATCGAAAGTAATTTCTAAGACTTCTTTTTTAAAGCGTTTGCCTCCACAAGTTTCGCAAGGTAGCTGTACATCGGCCATGAAGACCATTTCAACATTAATAGAACCTTCTCCTTTGCAGGTTTCACATCGGCCTCCATCAACATTAAAAGAAAAATGTTTCGCCTGATACCCTCTTATTTTTGATAGTTTTTCTTTGGAGTACAAATCACGAATATCATCATAGGCTTTGATATATGTAACAGGATTAGATCTCGAACTTCTTCCAATCGGATTCTGATCGACATACTCAATATGTTTTATTTGCGAAAAAGAGCCTTTTATTTCACTAAACTGCCCCGCTTTTTCAGAGGCACTTTCCAGCATTTTTTGCATGGCCGGAAATAAAATTTTCTTTATAAGGGTACTTTTTCCACTTCCCGATACACCGGTAACGACTGTTAAAACGTCCAGCGGAAAAGTAACATTGATATTTTTTAAGTTGTTTTCTCTGGCGCCAACGATGTCAATATGATTTTTGAATTTTCGTCTTTTTTTCGGAACCGTAATTTCCAGATCTCCATTTAAGTACTTTGCAGTCAGAGATTCTGATTGCAGGATTTCAGGATAAGTACCTTGCGCCACTAGATGTCCACCAAAAGTACCGGCTTCTGGACCAATATCGATAATCATATCGGCTGCCTTCATGATATCTTCGTCGTGCTCTACAACAATAACGGTATTGCCTAAATCACGCAGAGAGAGTAAAACTTTTATTAAACGTTCTGAATCTTTTGGATGCAAACCAATACTTGGCTCATCTAAAATATACATAGACCCAACCAAACTACTCCCGAGAGAGGTAGCCAGATTAATTCGTTGTGATTCTCCTCCTGAAAGCGTTGCTGAGTTTCTGTTTAAAGTAAGGTAGTCTAAACCTACTTCGGTTAGGAATGACAAACGATTATTGATTTCGATCATCAGACGTTTTGCGATTTGATGTTCGTAAACGTTTAGTTCTATATTTTTGAAAAAAGTAACCAGATGTTTAATCGGTAAATCGACTAAGTCAGAAACCGTTTTTCCATTGATTTTTACATAGGACGCTTCTTCGCGTAGGCGCTTACCACGACACACATGGCATTTTGTTTTTCCACGGTAACGGGATAACATTACCCTGTTTTGGATTTTATAATTTTTTTCTTCTAATTCTTTGAAGAAATCATTTAGCCCTTGAAAATATTGATTTCCACTCCAGATCAGCTCTTTTTGTTCTTCTGACAGTTCAAAATAGGGTTTATGAATAGGAAGATCAAATTTATAAGCATGTTTAACCAATTCATCTTTGTACCAGCTCATGCTATCACCTCTCCAGGGATAGATGGCGCTTTCGAAAATAGATAAAGAAGTATTCGGAACCACCAGATCGGCATCTATTCCGATAATGTTTCCATAACCTTCACAAACCGGACAAGCACCGTAGGGGTTATTGAAACTGAATAAATGAACATTTGGTTCTAAAAACGTAATGCCATCCAATTCAAAATTATTAGAATAAGAAAATCTTCGTTCGGAGTTTAATTCCTGTAGATAACAAATCCCTTTTCCTTCAAAAAAAGCAGTCTGTATCGCATCTGCCAAACGATTATAGAATTCTTCTTCTTCTTTTACAACGATTCGGTCGATAATAAGCAGTATGTCTTTATTGTCAAATTGATGTAACTCTGCCTCAGCAAATTCATCCAGACGAACCATTTCATTATTCACAAGAATACGGGCAAAACCTTGTTGAAGCAGTACTTTTAGTTTGTCTTCCAATTGTCTTCCTTCTTCCAGATGGATCGGAGCCAATAAAAGCCATTTGCTGTCTAATTCCAATGTTTTTACATCTGAAACAACATCGGTAACGGTATTTTTCTTTACTTCCTGACCTGAAACCGGAGAGTACGTACGACCAATTCGGGCATACAGCAGTTTCATATAATCGTAAATCTCAGTCGATGTTCCTACAGTAGATCGGGCATTGGTAGTATTTACCTTTTGCTCAATCGCAATTGCCGGAGCAATCCCTTTGATATATTCAACTTTTGGTTTGTCTAAACGACCTAAAAACTGACGTGCATAAGAAGACAAACTCTCCACATAACGACGCTGCCCTTCGGCATACAAGGTATCAAAGGCTAAACTCGATTTTCCGGAACCTGAAAGTCCTGTAATAACCACGAGTTTGTTTCTGGGAATAGCTACATCTACATTTTTTAAGTTATGTACTTGTGCGCCTTTAATGATAATATTATGTTTTGGGTCGAGTGTAGAAAGGTCGATTTGCATAAAAAAAGTCAATTTCTACAAAAGTAATCAATTTTGACTTGAGTTTAGTTAATGAGATTGATCCAAATCTTAACAATTTACAGCTTGGTTTCTCATTTTTTAATATTGGTTTTTTTATTAAAAAGTTATTGTATCAGTATAAAATAAGCTATTTTAGAGCAGTTTTTATAGTAAATTAATACCATTCCAGTTTGAAATCAAAATTACATCTGCTATTTGTTTTGGTCAGCTTTACGGTGTTTTCGCAAGAGCTGCCGCCAATTGTAAAATATCCGCCCATCGTTTATGGTGCCGGAAATCAAAGTTGGATGATCTCTCAGAACGAGCAAAATTACCTGTATTTTGCCAACAACGAGGGGCTTCTGGAGTTTAATGGTACCAATTGGAAATTATATCCGACGCCAAACGAAACCATAATGCGTTCGGTAAAAGTAATCGACAATAAGATCTACACAGGTTGTTATATGAATTTTGGCTATTGGACAAGACAGCCAAACGGAAAATTGACGTATACATCGCTAAGTGATACCATTAAATCAAAAATTCTGGACGACGAACAGTTTTGGAACATTCTAAAATACGATCAATGGATTTTGTTTCAGTCTTTAAATAGAATTTATATTTATGATACAAAAACAAAAAACTTCAAAATCATTTCGCCCGAAAAAGGGGTTATAAAATCGTTTAGTACCAAAAATTCGATTTATTATCAAACCGCAAACGAAGGTCTTTTTGAAATTGAAGCCGGAAAAGGAAAACTAATTTCAGATCATCCCGTTTTTAAAAAATATACTATTGTTAATGTTTTTACACTTGACGATGGTTTATTAGTTCAAACCCAATTAGACGGATTTTATAAGTTAACCGGAACTGCATTAACACCATTTAAAACCGCTGTAGATGCAGATTTAAAATCAAGTTTTGTGTACAGCAGTCAGCGTTTGCAGGATGGAGGATATGCTTTAGGGACCGTTTCAAATGGGATTTATATTCTGTCAAAAGAAGGGCAATTAAGATACCATATTTCGCAAAGTAAAGGTTTGAGCAACAATACCGCCCTGTCTTTGTTTGAAGATAAAGATCAAAATGTATGGGTGGGTCTTGATAATGGAATTAATTGTATCAATCTGCAAACACCGGTACATAATTTTACAGACGACACCGGAGTTTTGGGAACCGTATACGCATCGATTACTTATAATGGAATGTTGTATGTAGGAACCAATCAGGGATTGTTTTGTAAAAAATACCAAAGCAATGGAGATTTTCAGTTTATAAGCGGAACAAAAGGACAAGTTTGGTCGCTGTTTGTTTATGATAATACGCTTTTTTGTGGGCACGATTCCGGGACTTTTATCGTGGCGAATACCTCAGCAAGAACTATTTTCTCCGGTTCAGGAACCTGGAAATTTGAATCCGTTCCGAATGCGAAAAACCAGTTAATACAAGGGAATTATTATGGGATTTCGGTTTTAGAAAAAGTAGGGAATCAATGGCAGTTTAGAAATAAGGTTCAGGGATTTGATTATTCTTCCCGTTATTTCGAAATAACAAATAATCTGGAGGTTTATGTTAGCCACGAATACAAAGGGATTTTTAGATTTAAACTGGATAAAAACCTTTTAAAAGCAAAAGAATTCTATGCCTATTCAGCCCCGAAAAAAGGAAAAAATGCAAGTTTAATAAAATTCAATAATTCGATTTATTATGCTTACAAAGGAGGGATTTTTAAACTAAATCCTGCCACAAAACAATTTGAAAAAGAGAAAGTACTAAGTTCTATTTTTGAAAAAGACGAATATACTTCCGGTAAATTAATTGTAGATAATTCCAACAGAATATGGCTTTTCTCTAAAAACTACATTCATTACTTCTCTGCCAGCAAACTTAGCAATCAGTTAAAACAAAACATAATTCCGATTCCGTCCTCTCTGACCAATTCGATGTTAGGTTTCGAGAATATTACACAAATTTCAAAATCAACTTATTTAATCGGAACTACCGATGGTTATTATATGCTGGATATTGATGATTTAAGTTTTAAAAACTATACCGTCCTGATCTCAGAAATTTCAATAAATAAGCAAAATCAAACGCTGAAGGATGTTGTGCTCAATGAAGAAGGACGTTTTAAATCGAATGAAAATAACATTACCTTAAACTACACCGTTCCCGAGTACAACAAATACATCAACACAGAATATCAATATTTACTAGAAGGATTTCAAAACGATTGGAGTGAATGGAGTACAAAATCGTCGGTTAATTTTAAAAATCTGGCACCGGGCAAATATACATTCAAATTAAAAGCTAAATACGCCAATACGATCCTGCAAAATACAGCGGTTTATACTTTTGTGGTTTTAAAACCTTGGTATTTAACCTATCTGGCTTACTTTATTTATTTCCTGCTAATTCTTATTCTGGCCTACTTTGTAAACAAAACCTATCGTAATTTTTACCGAAAGCAAGAAGAGAAGTTAATCGAAGAAAACAATCTTTTGCTGGAGATAAAAGAACTGGAAAACGAGCAGCAACTCATGAAGTTAAGAAACGAACAGCTGTCGCAAGATGTCGATACTAAAAACAGAGAGCTGGCCGTTTCGACTATGAGTCTGAATAGTAAAAATGAACTTTTGGCTTTTATCAAAGAAGATTTAAAGAAAACGGCTCAGGACGATACTAAAAACATTAAATCGGTAATCAGAACTATAAACGATAACATTACCGAAGAAGATTCGTGGAAGGTTTTTAAAGAAGCATTTGATAGTGCCGACAAAGATTTTCTAAAACGAATTAAGCTTTTACATCCCTTATTAACACCCAACGATTTGCGCCTTTGTGCTTATTTACGATTGAATCTTTCTTCAAAAGAAATTGCTCCCTTGTTTAATATCTCCGTTCGGAGTGTGGAGATAAAAAGATATCGTTTACGTAAAAAAATGGATTTACAGCACGAAAATGGCTTAGTAGAGTACATTCTGGCTGTATAGGAAACCCAAGAGCGCCCCAAAACACCTATACATCACCACAACATTAACGTTTTGTTGTGCATTTTCGATGTAAATGTTAAAAAAATTAACATTTGTAATTTACAGTTAAATAAGGGTTTGTTTTATGATATCTTAAAAATTAGTCTTATTTTTTTATGATGTATGTTTTTTGTTGAGGTTAATTTTGGGTTATTGTTAAAAGGATGCGATAAATTTAACTTTCAATAAAAACTAACTAATTATGAAATCTAAATTATTACTAATGGTATTGTTACTGTTTACATCTTTTGCATTCTCGCAGACTTTTGATGTAACCGGAACAGTACTGGATGGATCAGGTTTATCATTACCTGGTGTGAATGTAAAAGTTAAAAGTTCATCACAAAGTACAACCACAGACTTTGATGGATCTTTTAAGCTCTCAGGTGTTCCAAAAGGGACTATAATTGTTTTAAGTTATATTGGTTTTCGGACGCAGGAAGTAGCGGTTGCGGGACCTAAAATAACCGTGAAATTGAGTGAGGATGCCAGATCACTGGACGAAGTTGTTGTGATTGGTTATGGTAGCCAGAAAAAGAGAGAAGTAACGGGAGCAGTAGCGGTTCTGGACAGCAAAACACTTGATATTTTAAAACCAGCAAGAATTGAACAAGCTTTACAAGGAACTATTTCGGGAGTAAATGTGACCACACAATCAGGTTCGCCGGGAGCTCCGTTGGATATCCGTATTCGTGGTATTGCCACTAATGGACAAAATTCACCTACAGTAATTATTGACGGTTATGTCGGCGATTTAGGAATTTTAAACCCAAACGATATTGAGACTATTACTGTTTTAAAAGATGCTCAGGCCGCCATTTACGGGACGATTGGAGCAAACGGAATTATTTTAGTAACGACCAAAATGGGGAAGAAAAATTCTAAAACCAAAGTTTCTTTCAACAGTTACACCGGATTTCAGGAAACATCCAGAAAAATACAAATGTTGAATGCCACAGAATATGCTTTATTGTTAAACGAAAGTTATACCAATGGGGGAAAACCGGTTCTTTACCCGAACGTAAGCGGTTTAGGCAAAGGAACCAATTGGCAGGATGAGGTTTTTAAAACAGGAGTGCCTATTCTCAATAGCGATTTGACTATTTCGGGAGGTTCAGAAAAAATCACGTATTCGGTAAGTGGTTCTCACTTAGATCAGGAAGGTATAGTGGGCGGTGATAAATCAGGTTTTTTAAGAAACACAGCCAGGATAGCCCTTAGTGCTGATTTAAGCGAAAAATTCAAATTAAGAACCAATGTTATTTATACGTATTTCACCAGAAAAACATTAAATGAAAATGGATTAGGATCGGTTTTGTTTAATGCCTTAAACGTGCCTGCAACAATGACTCCTTATGATGCTAATGGTGAACTTACCAAAGTACCTATAGCCGGATTTGGAAACGAAATTATAAATCCACTAGCACAAATTGAAAATACTTATAATGACTATAATTATAAAAAAATCAATGGAAATTTTGGCTTGGATTATAAAATTTTTAAAGGATTTACGTTATCGTCTTCTATAGGTTTTAATACCTCTAACAGTGAATCAAAAACTTTTGCGAAAAAACTTTTGTACTGGATTAATCCTAGTGATAAAGTATTTGACGTATTGAGAAGTTCGGTTAATCAGGGTGCAACGAATGACAATGACTATTCATTTGACCTTTTTGGAACTTATACGACTAAAATTGCAGAGCATCATAATATTGTCGCTACAATAGGTAATACCATCTACAAACAATGGGGAAACAGTTTTAATGCTACCGGTTTTGATGTTCCGAACAATTCCTGGGAGTATGCCGACATTAGTTTGACAAGAGGAGTGCCGGTCGCGGTCAATACAGCCGGATATGTGTACGATCAAAGAAGGCTTTCTTATTTTGGAAGAGTGCAATACGACTACAAAGGAAAATACTTGTTTTCGGCTATGATCAGACGTGACGCCTCTACTAAGTTTGGTCCTGGGAACAAAGTAGGTTATTTTCCCTCTCTTACCGCAGGGTGGGTGATCTCTGACGAAAATTTCTTTGGCAAATCTGAAACATTTAATTTTTTAAAGTTCAGAGCCAGTTATGGTACGCTGGGGAATGATCAGATTCCAAATTACGGCTATATCTCTCTGTTAAATGGTGAAGCGACCTATGTGTTTGGAGGTTCTTTGGCCAGTGGCCAGGCAACAGGACAAGTGCCAAATCCTGATTTAAAATGGGAAGAGGCGAAAAAATTTGATGCAGGTTTAGATTTAAAACTCTTTAATGACAAAGTTTCGATCGTTGCCGATTACTTTATTGATACGAGAAAAGATTTGTTGATTCCCAATGTTCCTGTTTCAGGAATTAATGGTACCGGAGCACCTGGTGCAAGTCCGCCAACAGTGAATGCAGGTACCGTTAGAAATTCCGGGTTTGAATTTTCAATAGATTATAAAGAAAAGTTTTCTAATTCCTTTTCATTAAGTGTGGGATACAACGTGACGTTTTTGAAAAACGAAGTGCTGGAAGTAAACAATGGTACCGGATTTATTCCCGGAGGAGCTTTTGGAGTAGGGCAATTGGCGCCTTCCCGTATGGAAGTAGGTAAACCAATTGGTTATTTTTATGGCTATAAAACCGATGGGATTTTTCAGAATCAGGCAGAAGTTGCAGCGCACCCTTCTCAATTAGCGTTGGGGGCCAATGCGGCGCCGGGAGATCTTCGTTTTGTTGATGTTAACGGTGATGGAAAAATTGATACTCAGGATAAAACAAATATTGGAGACCCGATTCCGGAAGCGACAATGGGATTCAATTTACAACTGAATTATAAAAACGTAGATTTTGCGCTCTTTACTTTTGCCTCTGTTGGAAATGACATGGTAAGAAACTACGAAAGAACCGTTACAAACGCCAATCGTTTAAATTATGTTTTAGATCGTTGGACCGGAGAAGGGACCAGTAATTCGACACCAAGAGTTACAACAGGAGCTACCGCAAACAATGTTTTCTCCGATTATTTTGTTGAAGATGCTTCTTATCTGAGAATTCAAAACATACAGATAGGATATTCACTTGACCCGAAAGTAACGCTCAAGGCAGGAATAACAAAACTAAGACTGTATGCAGGAGTAAATAATCTGTACACTTTTACAAAGTACAAAGGTTTTGATCCCGGAGCTTCTTTTGGACCTCAAAATAGAGACGGAGTATCACAATCTCCTATTGGTGCCGGAATCGATTATGGATTCTATCCCGTTCCAAGAACCTATTTGTTAGGCTTAAACATTAATTTTTAATTTTTATTAAAATGAAAAAATATTTTTTTACAACAATAGTAATGGTAACACTGTTTTCAGCCGTAACGATTTCCTGTTCGGATGATTTTGTTGATCCCACTCCGCCATATTCCATCGATTCTGAGAATTATTTCAATTCAAAGGCCGATTACGATCAGGCTTTGATCGGAGCTTACGATTTACTTCAAGCCACATATGTAAATGTTTTATTGGGTGAAATAGCGTCAGACAATACACTTTGTGGAGGAGAAAGCCCAACAGATGTAATTGGTTTTCAGCAAATAGATGATATGATTCATACACCGACAAACAGTAACCTTAAAGATGTATGGGACTGGATGTTTGCAGGTGTTCAAAGAGCTAATTATATACTTGAATTTCAAAATAAAATAGATTTTGAAGGTAAAACACAACTTATAGCGGAGACCCGTTTTCTTAGAGCCTACTACCAATTTGAATTAGTGAAATGGTTTGGTGGTATTCCGATGAAAGGCGACGCGAGGTTTAAAATTGGAGATGAAACTAAGATACCACGTTCATCAGTAGCAGAAGTTTATGCTGCTATTGAAGCGGATTTGACTTTCGCGGCAGCTAATTTATCTCCAATACCTTCACAAAAAGGAAGAGTTACAAAAGGTGCTGCTCAGGCATTGCTTGGTAAAGTGTATTTGTACCAAAATAAATTTGTTCCCGCTGCGAATATTTTACAAACTGTAATCAATACAGGAGGTTATTCGTTACTGCCTAATTACAATGAAATATTTGAAGCAGAGCAAGAAAACGGAAATGAATCTGTTTTTGAAGTTCAATATACCGATGTTGAAGGAGCAGCTTTTACCTGTTTACAATGTAGTGAAGGAAACGTTGCCGTAGGTTTTAGCGGAGTAAGAGGTTATGACGGACCGCTTTACACATCAGGTTTTAGTTTTAATCTTCCAACACAGGAAAGTGCAAATGCATTTGCAGCAGGTGACAAACGCAAAGAGGTTGCCATTCTGGATATTAATGCCTGGGCTTTGGCAAATGCAAGTTATGATGGTGGCAACGGAATTAAATTCGGAAAAGGGAATGAAGACACCGGTTTCTTTAACAGAAAATACATTCCAAGAAAAAGAAGTACCAATTCTCAGGGAGATTTGAACCTGACAAATCCAAATAATTACAGAGCCATTCGTTATGCAGATGTTTTATTAATGGCAGCAGAAGCCTACAACAGAGGCGCAATCGACGATGGCAAAGCAAAAGAATACCTGAATCAGGTCAGAAGACGCGCTTTTGGAGACAACAATCATGATGTAAATCTTACAGGAGCTTCTTTGACGGATGTGATTTTGAATGAAAGAAGAGTAGAACTTTTCGGAGAAGGACACCGTTTCTTTGATTTAGTAAGAACCGGAAAAGCTGCTGGAACCATACCTGGTTTTAAAGCAAATAAAAACGAATTATTTCCGCTGCCGATTGAAGAAATCCAATTTGCTAATGGAAACTGGCCTCAAAATCAGGGTTATTAAAAAAAAGTAATTATGAAAAAAATACATTTTATTATAAGTCTTTTCGTTTTAGCCACACTTATAGGCTGTGCAAACGATGACGGTGGTACGATTGATTTAGATGGAGTTAGCGCGCCGGCAAATATTTCGGCTTTGACGACCGTAACACAGGATAATACCGGTAAAGTAACTTTTGTTCCTAAAGGCGAAGGTGCAACGCAATACAAAATCAATTTTGGGGATGGTAGCGCCGAATCGGCTTATGTAGCTCCCGGAGAAGGAATCGTACATACCTATGCCGAAGGCGTGTATCAAGCTAAAATCACTGCAATGGGAATTAACGGAAAAATCACCACAGTAGACAAAGAAGTGGTGGTTTCTTTCAGAGCTCCCGAAAATTTAGTGGTTCTTATTACAAATGATATCGCTATCTCTAAAAAAGTAACCGTTAAGGCAACAGCCGATTTTGCTTTGTTCTATGATGTTTATTTTGGAGAAGCAGGAAAACCGGACCCCGTTTCAGCAAACAATGGAGATCCAGTTTCCTATACCTATCAGCAAGCTGGAGTTTATACGATACGAGTTGTTTCAAAAAGTGCTGCAATTCAGACGACAGAAAAAACACAGCAGTTTGAAGCCATCCTTATTCTAAATCCGACCGCATCAGCGCCAACGCCTCCAAACAGACAAGCCGGAGATGTAATTTCGATTTATGGGTCTAAATATACTAACCTTGCCGGAGTCAATTATTTCCCGGATTGGGGACAAGCAAGCCAAGGCAGTAGTTGGAGTGAGTTTGATCTGAATGGCGATAAAATGCTGAATTATATCAAGCTGAGTTACCAAGGGATTGCATTAGCAGAGGGGACTTCTATAGATGTTTCCGGTATGGATTACATTCACATGGATGTTTGGACAGCCGATGTAGAGAAAATTGAAACTTCTTTAATTAATACAGCAAGTAAAGAAAGACCGGTTGTAAAAAATCTTACTGCAAATCAATGGACTAGTATAGACATTCCGATTTCGGCCTTTACAAGTCAAGATGGATTCATCGTGACCAATATTTTCCAATTGAAATTGGTTGGAACACCTTGGGCACAAGGAACGGTTTTTATAGATAATATTTATTTTTATAAAGAAGGTACGAGTTTAACCCCCGCTCCAACACCAACAAAAGCAGCCGGAGACGTTATTTCATTGTTTAGTGATGCGTATACCAATATACCAATGAGTACTTGGAGAACTTCATGGTCAAGTGCTGTATTGGAAGAGACCGCCATTAGTGGAAATGCAGTAAAAAAATACGCAGATTTAGATTTCGTAGGTGTTGAACCTGTTGCACCAATTGATGCCACTGCAATGACACATTTTCACGTAGATGTATGGTCTTCTGATTTTACAGAATTTAGAATAAAACTAGTCGATTTTGGAGCAAATGGCGTTTATAACGGAGCAGGAAGTGATGATGTTGAACACGAAATTAAGTTTACGGCACCCATACAGGGAGGCTGGGTGAGTCTGGATATTCCTCTCAGTGACTTTACAGGATTAACTACCCGAGGACATATTGCACAGTTGATCTATTCAGGAAAGCCTGCTGGAAGTCATACTGTTTATATTGATAACGTTTATTTTCATAAATAGAAAGTAAGTCTTATTGATTCATTTAAAGTGAATTTACATTTTATAAAAAAATCGAAATGAAAAAATATATTAAATACTTCGTGTTCCTTTTTGCACTACTGGCAATGAGTTGTCAAAAAGAAGATTATGCGTTTGGGGCAATAGACACGCCAACAAATCTTAAGATAACCGCTGAGATAGTAGGTAAGACGGCCGAGATGCCTTATGGTGACGGATCAGGAAAAGTTAATTTTAAAGCCACTGCAGATAAGGTTATTTCGTATAAATACGTATTTAGCGATGGTGGCTCGGAAAATGCACCGAATGGAATTTCTGAAAAGAGATTCAACACCACCGGAATTAATAAATACACGGTTACTGTTATTGCTTATGGAAGAGGTGGTGTCGCAACCAATATAACAATGGAGGTTGAGGTTTTTAGTGATTTTAAAGACGAGCAAGCCGTACAGTTCTTAACAGCAGGAACTTCTAAAAAATGGTATTGGGCCGCAGCAGAAGTAGGGCATTTGGGTGTAGGTCCAAATGATGACAATGTAGATAAAAACTGGATTCCGGATTACTACAAAGCCACTCCTTTTGAAAAAGCAGGCTCGCCAACGAGCAGCTGTTTATATGAAAACGTATTGACTTTCTCTTTAGTAGATGGACAGCTAAAATATCAGTTAGACAATGGCGGAGCTACATTCTTTAACGCTGCTTTTGAAGCTATCGGTGGCGGAAGTTCCGGTTCTGATGCTTGTTTGGCGTACGATGCGAGCGGAATTAAATCGGTTTTACTAGGTCCTTCAGAATCAGTAGTGATGAAAAACCCAAAACATGCCGAGCAAACCAGAGGAACGATGCTGAATTTCTCTGATGGAGGTTTTATGGGGTACTATATCGGACAAAGTTCTTACGAGATTTTATCAATAACCGAAAACAGAATGACGGTTAGAGCCGTAATGGGAGGCAACACAGCATTGGCCTGGTATCATACCTTTACCACAACACCGCCCAATCAAAATCCAACTACAGATTACACCAATTTAGTTTGGTTTGATGAGTTTAATACGGATGGAGCACCGGATCCTTCCAAATGGGTTTATGACTTAGGAAATGGTGATAACGGATGGGGAAATAGCGAAAAACAAAATTATACCAATGCCGCATCAAATGTAGTAGTACAAGGAGGGAACTTAAAAATCACAGCTAAAAAAGAAGCCTCAGGTGGATTCAATTATTCCTCTGCACGTTTAAAATCAGAAGGGAAATTTGATTTTACGTATGGTAAAGTTGAGGTTCGCGCCAAACTTCCAATAGGAGGAGGAACCTGGCCCGCCATCTGGATGCTGGGTGCCAATTATGCTACTAATGCATGGCCGGCATGTGGTGAGATAGATATTATGGAACATGTTGGAAACAGTCAAAACCTGATACACGGAACACTCCATTATCCGGGACGTTCCGGAGGAAATGCGAATACAGGTTCTAAAACCATTCCTAATGTATCCACAGAGTTCCATGTATATAAAGCGATTTGGTCACCTGCATCGGTAAAAATTTACGTTGACACAGAGTTGATTCACTCCGTTCCGAATGATGCCACTTTGCCATTCAATAAGGATTTCTTTCTGATTTTGAATGTTGCGATGGGAGGAACTTTCGGAGGTGCGATTGATTCTGCCTTTTCACAGTCGGCTATGGAGATTGATTATGTGAGAGTGTATCAATAGAGTAGCAATAAAGTAATTCGTTGGATGTGATTTAAAATAACAACAACGAGTTGAGTAGTAAGAATAAAAGAAGAAGGTCAGTTGCAGGCTGACCTTCTTAATTGTAGAAATTTAAAACGTACGTATGAAGAAAATAATCGTGTTGGTATTAATGAGCAGCTTTTGTTTTGCACAGCAGACAGACAGAAAGCTCATCTGGGAAGAAAATTTTAACAAAAAGAAAATAAACGAGACCTTTTGGAATTTTGAACTGGGAGACGGCTGTCCGGATTTGTGTGGATATGGTAATAATGAAAGACAGATTTATACCAAGACAAACCACGAAATAAAAGATGGAAATCTGATTATTGAAGCTAGAAAAGAAGGAAATAAGTATACATCCACTAAAATTACAACCAAAAGGAAAAAAGAATTTAAATATGGCAGGATAGAAGCGAGAGCAAAATTGCCTGTAGGTCACGGTTTATGGCCGGCATTTTGGATGTTGGGCGCTAATATTGATGAGGTAAAATGGCCAAAAACGGGAGAAATTGATATTTTAGAATACATCGGAAGAGATCCTCATATGGTGTATACAACCCTGCATACACAAGACAGTCACGGGAATACAATCAATACCAAAAGAACAGAATTTCCTAATATTGAAGAAGGGTTCCATGTATACGCAATAGAATGGTCTAAAGATAAAATTGATTTTTTTGTAGACACTACTTTAGTTTATACTTTTGATCCTAAGGTGAAAGATGAAAATACCTGGCCTTTTGATAAGCCCTTTTATATAATTGTCAATTTAGCGATCGGAGGTAACTTTGGAGGGCCTGAGGTTGATGATAGTATATTGCCTCAAAAGTACTATATCGATTATATCCGTGTTTATCAATAGTAATATAAGTACTATAAATAGTACAAAAAAATGAAGGATAACTTGTTTGTACTGAATGTTTTAACTTGTTATTCTTCATTTTAAATTGTTAAAGAAGTCGCTGTTATTTGGTGATTTTAAGCACTTTGCACCTAAAAATTACTTTTAATTTGCAATAGTGCCCTTTTTATTATTAATTAATTGTCGCTCTAATTTGCTTTTTAGAATAATAATTTGTTAAATTTGAACAGAATATTAACATAACTCACAAAAAAAGATCCGCCTATTACATAAAATTACTTTTTAGAAAAAATTACTCCAAATTTTAAACAGAAACTAAAAAAGTAGTATTATGGTTGATCTGCATATTCCAGACGCTCTATTAGTAAAAAATTATATCGAAGGCAACGAAACTGCCTTGGCGACACTAATAAAAAGACACGAATCTAAGATATATGGTTTTATATATTCGAAGATCGCTGATAGAGATATTTCAAATGATATTTTTCAAGATACTTTTATTAAGGTAATCAAAACCCTTAAAAGTAATTCCTATAATGAAGAAGGAAAATTTCTGCCTTGGGTAATGCGTATTTCGCATAACCTAATTGTAGATCATTTTCGTAAAACCAAAAAAATGCCCATGTACAGAGAAACAGAAGAGTTTTCTATCTTCTCTGTAATGTCGGACAACTCTTTGACAATCGAAAATAAAATGATCTTTGATCAGGTTGAGGTAGATTTGAAAAAGATAATCGAGGAGCTTCCTGAAGATCAAAAAGAGGTTTTGGTAATGCGCATGTATCAAGACATGAGTTTTAAAGAAATCTCAGAACTTACAGGGGTAAGTATCAATACCGCATTAGGAAGAATGCGTTATGCATTAATGAATTTGAGAAAAATAATTGACAAACATCAAATTATTTTAACCAACTAATACTATTTTGAGTATTAGTTCGTTATACTATAAAACAAATCATTTTAATAGTATGGCGAAAATTTACTCTAAAAAAGCGTTAGCTTCTAAAGACCTAAAACCTAGAAAAGAAGTTGTTTCTTTTTTATTAAGCTATTCACAAGCACTTTCTGTTGTGAAAGTGGAAGGCAAAAGTTTTGAGATAATAGCGAATTAAACTGCCCGGTACTTTTAACGGGATATATTTTAAAAAGAAAAACCAACTGGTCGTTTGGTTGAAAGCTCACTATAGGTATGTAAGTACAGCTAGTGAGTTTTTCTGTTTGTTTCAGGTTTTAAGTTTAAGGTTTCAGGTTTCAAGTTTTTGGAAACCGCAAAACTTGAATTAGTTTTACCTGTAGAATGAATAAGCCGATTAGTGGGTGATCTTTTTGCTACGAATTACAGCAATTGTCATGAATTGTTTTTTTGCCACAGATTAAAATGATTCGCACTGATTATTTAATCATTTTAATCTTTTAATCTGTGGCAAAATATAAACAAGCCACAGACTGAATAGTTTTATTATTTCTATTCAATAATTTTATCATTCCCCACAAAGAAAATTTAAGAGTCTGTTAAAACCAATAAGCCTGTCACTCTGAGCGAAGTCGAAGAGCACTCTGAGCAAAGCCGAAGAGCTCCCATAAACTCCACAATTTTAAAGTTTGATCCATTTGTCTTTTTAAAAAGAGCAAAATGTTCAAATAGGATCAAAAATATAATTCAATACTATTATTATAGTAAAATACTTTCTTATGTGTAGTGAATCATAAGTTATTACTTATTTTACCTAAAATGTTATATTTTAGTTAAAAAATTGCCCGTATTTTATTTGTGCATTCAGTTTTTAATTTTATTTTAGTTAAAAATAAATTCTTTTTAATAATTTATTGATTAAAAAATATTTATAGCTTAAATATTGTTAAAATGATATTTTTTCTATAATTATGATAAAGAAGTAATGCGATATGTTTAACCTGTAAAATGCTCAGTATGATAAAAAACTACCCTTTTTAATTTTTTAGTTTGATACACTTTTGAATCCACGAGAGGATATTAAAAGAAAGACACAATTTTGCTTAAAAGAAAGCCACCGGACATTGAGAAACCTTCGTTTTGTCTGGAATCATAAAGGATATTTTGTTTAAAATATTCTGATGGTAATTTTTTAAGCTGGCTTACTGCTAAAAATTGGTCGCAAAATTAGGCCCAAAATCTATTTTAAAAATCAAACTTAATCTCCATGAAAATAAAATTTATAATAGTATCCATACTACTGGTAAATGTTGGTGCGTATGCACAAAATGCACAAATAAAAGAAGCCCAATCTATTTTTGAAAAAGGTAATTCCCAAGATGCGATTACGATTTTGAATAAAACAGAATATCTTATTCTTAATGCATCTGATGAAGACAAATCTGATTTTTACTTTTTAAAAGGAAATGTATTAAAGGATTTAGCGACCAAAAATATAGATGCAGCCAATAACTTCACTCTGGCCTCGCAAGCCTATCAGGATGTTTTGTTATATGAAAACGAATCCGGTAAATACAAATCCAGTATAAAAGCGAATGCCGCACTAAAACAAATGAAATCTAATCTCGTTAATGGCGCGATGAATGATTTTAAAACTGGTAATTTCAAAGAAAGTGCAAAAAAGAGTTACGAGGTTTATTTGTTTGATAAAAAAGATACTTTGAACTTATATAATGCGGCCGCAGCTTCTATAAACGGAGAAGATTATGACTTAGCCATAAAATATTACGAACAGTTAAAAAAGATTAAGTTTTCAGGAAAAGGGATTCTCTATTTCGCTACAAACAAAAAGACAAAAGAAGAAGATACTTTTATTTCACCGAAAGCAAGAGAATCAGCTATTCAGGCCGGACTTTACGAAAAACCAAGAACGGAGTCTATTCCATCCAAGAAAACAGAAGTCAATAAGAACTTGGCTTATGCCTATCTGGAAAAAAAGGATTTCGCCAAAGCTGAAGTAATTTATAATAATGTATTGGAGTTAGATCCTAACAATATAGATGCGTATATCAATCTGGCATATTTGAAATTGGAATTGAAAAAGGTATTGGCAGACGAGATTGCGACTTTAGGTACCAGCGCAGCTGAAATGCAAAAGTATGACAAACTAAATGCTAAAAAAGATGATATAACCAGAAGTGCCATACCTTATCTTAAAAAAGCACTTCTTATTGAACCTAAAAATACGTCCGTTACAAAAACGCTTTTGGGAGTTTATAAATCACTTGATATGACCAATGAGTATAATTCTTTGAAAGGAGGGATGTAGAGAGGAATAGGTTTGAAGGTTCAGAGGTACAAAAAGGCAAAGGTTTTAAAATAGGTATCGGTATTTGTTATAAAGGGATTAAACTCCAAACAGCAAAATCCATGTTTATTTTAAAACCTTTACTTTAAAAATTAAATGCAAGGCTCGCAAAGATTTTCTTTTGCACGCAGATTTAGCAGATTAGGCCGATCTTCTTTAACTCTTGAAAAAAATCTGCGCAATCTGCTAAATCTGCGTGAAAAAAAATTAGGTATAAAATTAGAAAGGAGTCGTAATACTATAATTAAACTTTGCGAACCTTGCGAAACCCTCGCGAACTTAGCGGTTAAACTTGTAATTTTTTATTCATCTCCTCAATAATAGACTTTTTCCCAATGGTTCTGGTGATAATATCTTTTTCTAAACTCCAGCCACGTGCAGGGGAGTACTCACGTCCGTACCAAATAATCTGAAGATGCAGATCATTCCATATTTCTCTTGGAAATAATCTTTTGGCATCTTTTTCAGTTTGCACTACATTTTTTCCATTAGTAAGATTCCATCTGTACATCAATCGGTGTATGTGTGTGTCAACCGGAAATGCCGGAACTCCAAAAGCCTGTGACATGACAACACTTGCTGTTTTATGACCAACAGCCGGTAATTCTTCAAGTGCTTCAAAACTTTGAGGAACTTTTCCGTCATGTTTGTCAATTAATATATGTGATAAACCATGAATTCCTTTCGATTTCATTGGCGATAATCCACAAGGACGGATGATTTCTTTGATTTCTTCCACCGACATTTTAATCATGTCATACGGATTATCCGCTTTTGCAAAAAGTAAAGGCGTAATTTGATTCACCCGCACATCTGTACATTGCGCTGACAGTAAAACAGCAATCAATAAAGTATAAGGATCTTTGTGATCAAGAGGAATTGGTATAGTAGGATAGAGTTCTTTTAACGTATTTATAACAAATTGTACGCGAGCTTCTTTATTCATTTCCGTAATTTTAGTCCCGTAAAAATAGCATAATTTTATTAGTGAAATGTGTATAGTGAAATGTAAAATGCGTATTCTGAGAAGTTAAAATTAATAAAATTGAAAATTTCAGATCTTACAAACATATTTCACATCAAATATTTGACATTTCACATTTTCACAGAACGATAGTAAACAATAAACAAGATATGACAACACTACAAAAAGGAGATAAAGCGCCGCAATTTTCGGGAGCAGATCAGGATGGAAAAGTGCATAAATTGGCGGATTATGCGGGTAAGAAATTAGTGGTTTTCTTTTATCCCAAAGCTAGTACACCAGGTTGTACGGCAGAAGCTTGTGATTTAAGAGATAATTTCGAGCGTTTTAAAGCCAATAATTATGAGCTTTTAGGGGTGAGTGCCGACAGTCAGAAAGCACAAGGGAAATTTAAAGATAAATATGAATTTCCTTTCCCGCTAATTGCCGACGAAGATAAATCTGTAATCAATGCTTTTGGTGTTTGGGGACCTAAAAAATTCATGGGAAGAGAGTATGACGGAATTCACAGAACTACTTTTGTAATAGACGAAAACGGTATCATCGACGAGGTAATCGAAAAAGTAAAAACAAAAGAACACGCAGCGCAGATTTTGAAATAAGTACCCAGTCTCAGTATTCAGTCTCAGTCTCAGCGTTCAGTATAAAACTGAGACTGAAAACTGCGACTGAAAACTGAGTACTGCGACTGAATACTAAAAAAAAATCCCCTTAAAAAGAATGAATTTCTTCTAAGGGGATTTTTTTTTAATTCGTCTGATTCAGCTCTTTCTCCGGATGGTAACCAAAAAGATGGTGTTCTTTTATGATTTCGGCGATACCTGGAGGTAACATATGTTCCCAGCCGGTTTTTCCCTGATTGATCATTTTTAGAACCTCGCGAGAGAAAACTTCCAAATTATGTGGATCGTAACCAACGACATCAACCACTTTTCCGTTGAATTTAAAGAATTTGTACAATTCTTTCATTCTTGGATGTACTTTTAAGTTCGTTGAATTCATTAGAGTTCCATTTTCATCTAACATCGGATATAAGAATACTTTCATATCTCGGTAGAATAATTTTCCGAAAGCTTCAAGGATTCCACCACTTAAATGACGGTAATATTTCTCATCAAAAATATCAACTAAATTGTTAACACCCATTGCCAATCCCATACGTGCTTTGGTATAGTTCGCAAAATATTCAACAACCTTATAATATTCCTGAAAATTCGAAATCATAACTGTCTGACCTAGCGAACAAAGTAATTCGGCTCTGTCCATAAAGTCACGTTCGTCAATTTCACCATCTGAACGTAAATTCGAAAGTGTGATTTCAAAAACCACCAAAGTGTTGTCTTTGTCAACTTTGTTTTCTTCGAGAAACATTTTTAATGACTTCTCATACATGTCCATGTTAACTTTTGTAACGGGACGAAAACTTCCTCTTAAAGCTAAAAGGTTCTTTTTGTATAAAATAGCAGCAGGTAAGATGTTTTTTCCTTCAGGATTGAACATTACCGCATCAGTCATTCCGTTTTTAACCAATTGTAAACTCATCAAACGATTGTCAACATCAGCAAAACGAGGTCCTGAGAAGTTAATCGTGTCAATTTCTAATTGATCTTTGTCTAAGTGATCGTATAAATAACGAAGTAATCGTTTTGGATCATTGTATTTGTAAAAAGCACCGTAGATTAAGTTTACCCCTAAAATACCAAGTGTTTCCTGTTGTAGTCTGGCATCGGTTTCTTTAAAACGAATGTGTAGAATAATTTCGTTGTAAGCTTCGTCCGGCTCAATTTGATAGCGGATTCCAACCCAACCATGACCTTTAAATTGTTTTGCAAAATCAATAGTTGCAACGGTATTCGCATAACTAAAGAAAAGTTTGTTTGGATGTTTTTCACGGCTCAAACGCTCTTCAATAAGCTCCCCTTCAAAAGTCAGCATTTTTTTCAGACGGTTTTCCGTCACATATCTTCCATCACTTTCAATTCCGTAAACCGCATCACTAAAATCTTTGTCATAGGCAGACATTGCTTTTGCAATTGTTCCCGATGAACCTCCGGATCTGAAAAAGTGTCTAACGGTTTCTTGTCCAGCACCGATTTCAGCAAATGTCCCGTAAATATTCTCGTTTAAATTAATGCGTAAAGCTTTGTCTTTTATAGAAGGAATCTGTTCGATGACCTTGTCACCTTTGAGTTTTATTTCTGTACCCATTTTATTTTAAATAGATTTGTTACAAAGTTAGCAAATTAGGCTTCTAATGAAAGAGAAATAATCCTATTTTTGTAAAAAAAATAAGTTCAATTGAAGATCAATTTTTTAGGTACCGGCACTTCTCAAGGCATCCCAATTATTGGGGTTGATCATCCTGTTTGTAAAAGCACTGATGCTAAGGATAAAAGACTTCGAGTGTCCATTTGGATCACTTGGGGCGAACATTCGTATGTGGTAGATTGCGGACCTGATTTCAGGCAACAAATGCTTACTTGCGGGTGCAGAAAACTCGATGCAATCCTATTTACGCACGAACATGCAGATCACACTGCGGGATTAGACGACATTCGTCCGTTTAATTTCAGGCAAGGCGAAATTCCGGTTTATGCGCATCAGCGTGTTATAGACAATTTAAGACGTCGTTTTGAGTACGTTTTTGAAACCGTAAACAAATATCCCGGCGCTCCAAGTGTTAGAACCATTGAAGTAAAAAACAATGAACCTTTTGCTATTGGGGATAAAATGGCAATTCCGGTAAATGTAATGCACGGTGATTTACAGGTTTTTGGCTATCGAATCGATGATTTTGCTTATCTGACCGATGTAAAGACGATAGAAGATGTTGAAATACAGAAACTTAAAAATCTGAAAGTTTTGGTGGTGAATGCTTTGCGCGTTGAACCGCATGACACCCATTTTAACTTGCAGGAAGCTTTAGATTTTATTGATTTAGTAAAACCTGAAGTGGCTTATTTGACGCATATCAGTCATGTTTTAGGTTTTCACGAAGAAGTGCAAAAACTACTGCCTAAAAACGTTTTTCTGGCTTACGATAATTTAGAAATTACAATTTAATTATATTACAAAATGAAAAAATCCTTAATGCTTTATCTTTTTATCCTGGCGATATTAATGAATGTTTTTACTTATATGTTTTATAGTCGCGAAGTGAAATTTGAGCAGGAAAGATACGAGAAGACTACTAAAAAGCTCAGAGACAGTATCAGTTTGGTTTCGACAAAACTATCTGAATCAGATTATTTTTCTTTAGAGCGTAATGAAAATGCCCAAAACTACTTTGATAACAGTGCTACAGGCGGAAAAATTATTCAATATGAAAAATTGATTCCGGTTGTGACTGAAAAATTATTAGACCTGAATTCGAATCCAAATGGGAATCCATATACCGGACAGGATAAAATTGAAGGTAAAAAGTTTATCATCAATAAAATTAAAATCCTGAACCACAGATGGATTATCGCGGATTACAGTAATGGTGAATTATGGGGAGAAGTCTTATTAAAGTACTTTGTTAATACTGACGAAAGTATTACATTTGAAGTAAATCAATCTTTGTTGTATCAAAAATAAAGAATGATAATACTTTGATATGTAGTAATTTAAAACAATGAAATTATGAAAAAACTATTTTTATTCGCAGTTATTATCACACTTTCTTTTTCTTGCAATAAGAAAGTTGCTCAGGAAGCCAAACCAGTACAAGAAGAACCAAAATCAAGAGTGGTTGGTGGCGATAGTGACGCTCATGGATGTAAAGGCTCTGCCGGTTATACCTGGTCAATTGTTAAGAAAGAATGTGTACGTCTTTTTGAAGTCGGAACACAGCTGGCACACGCCGAAGACGGAAAAACATATTCGACAGTTGCCTACGTAATTTTTGAAGGAAATAAAGCAGAGCTTTTTCTGGACAATACAGAAAACGAAACCATTATCTTAGAAAGAAAATCAGAAGGTGATTCCTGGACAAAAGGCGATTATGAGCTAATTCCATGGAAAGGATATGTTCTGAAAAAAGCAGGTAAAATTATTTATACAGGAATATAGGTTTGGAAATTCCAAATTTTTGAAATTCCAAATTCCAAATTTGTAAAAAGTGAGATGTAAGATGGTGAATGCCAAATTATATCTCACTTTTTTATTAGGTGCATCAAACTTCACATTTCACATAAATCTAAACGATTTGTTTGATAAAAGCACTTGTTACCACTTGTGCAAACTCTTCGTTTAAACTTGCTAATGCGGTTTGATGAATTATTTCTGCGGAGAAATCTTCTCCGTTAATACCTTTTTTATTGAATGTTGCCGTTGCGTCCGAAACTAAATAAACGGAATAACCGAAGTTTCCGGCCATTCTCGTTGTTGTAGAAACACAATGATCGGTTGTTAGACCTACAATAACAAGGTTTTCTATTTTTGCAGTATCGATTAACTCTTTTAAGTTAGTTCCGATAAAAGCGCTGTTTACATTCTTTTTGATGACGGTTTCGCCTTCAAGTGGTTTTACAACATCCTGAAATTCATTTCCCGGACTTGTCTCATTCAAAATTGAATTTGGATTAGAGGAACAATGTTGTACGTGAAAAATCGGTAAGTTTTTAGCTCTCCAGATTCCTAAAAGTTCGCCGGCTTTTTGTTCTGCAGTTACATTATTTCGGTCTCCTCCCCAATAAGTAATATCATTGAATCCTTTCTGAATATCAATTAAAATTAATGCCGGGTTATTAAGTTTTGTGTTACTCATATTTTGAAGTTTTAATTTCAGTTGGGTTTGTTTGTGGTGTCAATTATAAATTAGTACAAATACATTGTCATAAATAGAATGGTGTAAATCCAGAAATTATAAAGAAATGTGAAGCTAAGTCCATAGAAGATGCTTTTTGAATAACTTCCTTTACAAATTACTGATTTTTTAAAAACGAGTTTTAATGCGCTGAAAAAAATCCAATATAATATACCGATAAAATTTAAGATTGTAATCCAGAAAATGGTTTCAAAAACCCAAAGAAGATAACTTGCAATTATGGATATAATGAACCATAAAATTATGCTGACTATAATGCCCATTATTCCTTCTCCTATGTCGGGAATATCTCCATTACTGTCAAGAGCGGTATTTTTTTGAAAAAAAATATTATCCTGTTCTAATTCACCGAGATTGTCTTTCATTTTTTTTCCATTATACAAACCAATTGGAATAAAAAGAAAGAAGGCTAAAGATAGAATTGTTGTAGATAATAATGAGTTTTCAAATATTGACCTTTGATTTTGTAACCCAATAATCCAAACAGATATAATTGTTAAAGGAATAATAATAAGAGTAATTATAAAAACATTTTTGGCATTAATAATTTTATAATTACTCATATATAGAATTTTATTGTTATTGTAAACTGCGACCGAGACTGTAAACTACTCCGCCAACCAATTCTTAAAATCAAAGAAATTCTGAGGAGCCACACCGTGACCAACAGGATATTCTTTATAAACAGCAGGAATATGTAATTTTTCTAAAATGGCAGGAGTTTTTCTCGCCCAATCGATTGGGATGACCTGGTCTACGGTTCCGTGAGAAGCAAATATTTTAAGGTTTTTAAAGTCGTTTTGTTCAAAACCTTCTTTAATAATTTCGTCATTAAAATAACCACTCATCGCAACTACTTTCTGAATCTTTTCCGGATATGAAAGCGCCACAGCATAACTTAAAATCGAACCCTGACTGAAACCAATTAAAGTAACATTATTAGCGTCAATAGGATATGTAGCTACCAATTCATCAACAAAAGTAGCAATCAAATCACGAGAGGTTTTCGCCTGTTCGTTATCTGAAAATTTGTTTTGATCCGCATCAAAATTTATAGCGTACCAAGCATAAGCGCCATATTGTATGTCATAAGGTGCTCTGGCCGAAATAATGTAATAGTGATCCGGTAATTCGGTTGCAAACGAAAATAAATCCGCTTCGTTGCTGCCATAACCATGTAATAAAAGTAAAACAGGATTTTTATCTAAAATAACTTTTGGTTCTTGTATTTTATATTCTAAAGATAGATTCATTTTGTATAAGTTTTCAGTCTCAGTTTTCAGTGAGCCCGGTAAGAGTTGTATTTTGCAATAACCATTGCAATTGGAATTTGGAATTTAAAAAGTTTGGAATTTAAACTTAAGAAATGCTTTTAAACCATTTCTGGAAAAGCTCACCAACCAAAGGAATTGGTTTTGTATGTCCCTGGATAGCACTGAAAATGCCATAAGACCATAGAACAGAAATACAAATCCACATTGGGAAAGTGATGAAAAAGCTGTCAAAGTTGCTGATAATCGCTCCAAACGAAATAAAAGCTAAAGACAATCCCAAAGCCTGACGAATATGAAAAGAAGCAAAACTATTTTTATTTTCCGAGTTCATAGACATGGCAATTAGTACACCAACGATTAAAATATAGCTGGTAATTGCGGCCGTTTTTCCCTCTTCGATTGAATTATTCATTGTAATTATTTTGTGATAACGAGTTGATTTTGATTTAAAATGCCATAAACAGTACCTTTTGTTTCAGTTCCTAAGAAGGCGGAATTTTTTGATTTTGAAAGGATGTTTTCTTTTGTGAAAGTTGAGTTGCCTTCAGGTGAGAAGAAGGTGAAATTAGCTTTAGAACCTTCCACAATCGAATTATTTTCGATTCCAAAAACAGCTTTTCCAAGAGTTAGTTTCTCGATAACAGTTTCCAAAGGCAGAACAGTAAGCAAAGCTCCAAAAGCACTTTCAAGTCCAATAGTACCATTTTTAGCTGTATCAAACTCCATTTTCTTAAATTCAATATCAATCGGATTATGGTCAGAAGTAATCATGTCAATAGTTCCGTCAAGAACAGCATTTACAAGAGCAGCTCTGTCGCTTTCAGTTCTCAAGGGTGGCGTAACTTTATAACGGGTGTCAAAACCTTCCAGTTTTTCATCGTTTAAAACCAAATGATGCACAGAAGCGCTGCAAGTCACGTTAAGACCTTTAGCTTTGGCTTCTTTAATCAGTGCAGCCGATTTTGCTGTAGAAACAGTTGGAATATGTAATTTTCCACCGGTATATTCCAGTAAAAACAGATTTCTTGAAATTTGTAATTCTTCGGCTAAATTCGGAATTCCTTTCAATCCTAATTTGGTAGAAATGATTCCTTCATTTACAACACCAGTCCCTTTTAAGTTAACATCTTGCGAATACGCTACTACCAAACCATCAAAATCCTGTACATATTGTAAAGCGATTTTAAGCAAATTGGCATTGTCTAAGCTTTTGTTATAATCTCCAAAAGCCACGGCACCCGATTTTTTCATGTCAAACAATTCTGCCATATCTTTTCCTTCGCTGGCTTTGGTTAAAGCACCGATAGGAAAAAGTGCTGTAGCAAAACCATGGGCTTTACTTTTTACAAAATTAATTTGCGATTGATTGTCAATAATTGGGAAGGAGTTTGGTTGTAAGGCTACACCCGTAAAACCACTTTTGGCAGCAACAGTTAATCCGTTTGCAATGGTTTCTCTGTCTTCGTAACCAGGTTCTCCAAAAGAAACACTGCTGTCAAACCAGCCTTGTGAAAGGTGCAGGTTATCAAATTTTACTTCTTTAGCCTCTGTAGATTCAGGAAGTGAAGCTCCTATTTTTTCTATAATACCATCTGCAATTAAAAGATCAACGGTCTGGTTGTGAAACGGACTTTTGGAGTCGATAATTTTGGCGCTTCTGATGATTATTTTCATATGTAGATAAATTTATTTTGTACTGAAATCGTTTTTTAACCATTCTATTTGTCATTTTGACGAAGGAGAAATCGCATTCAATATTCCATGTAGTGTATTCTCAGTGCTTGTGTTTTTTCTTTCGATGAAATGACGACTGAATTACTTTACAAATTTGATGATTGCCATTTCTAATGCTAAAAATAACAGTGCAAAGATAATAAACCATTTCCAAAGTTGGCTGTCAGTTCGCTCAGTTTGTAGGGTGTTAAAAATAGTAGAAACGGTATCGGCAGTTTTGAAATCTGAAACCACATTTGTATTGACCTGGCTTAAATCGCTTTCGCTTCGTTTGTAGTTGAAACTCAGATTTTCTACCCAGTTTTTTTTGTCAAATACACTATAATTTCCGGCTGTTTCAGGGAAATCATTGAAAACTAATTTTACTTTATTGTTCAATATTTGCTGAATCGGAATAAAAGAATCATCATTTCCTTTTACTTCCAAAATCGCATCTTTCGTCAAAAGAACATCAACAAAATAAGGCTGATTATTGCCAATGGTTAAAGCGTTAACTCCTGTTTTTTGATTGTTCTGTCCCATTTTGTAAAAAAGAGGAACAATTAACGGAGACTGCTGAAAGTTTGAATTCACAGCATTAATAGGTGCCGAAAAAACAGAGACTCCCGAAACCGGATTTTGAACCATGGTCAAGAACACACTTTGGTCCTCATAAGATAAAACCGCCGGATAAGGGCTCGAAATATCAAATGACTTAGACGTTTTCGGATATTGAAAATTAGTGATTTTATTTTCAAAAACACCCGAAAACAAAGGATGATCAAAGTTGATTTTGGTAATTAGTTTACTGGTATTTTGAAGGTTTTTGAATTGAATTTTTCCAAAATTGCCTAAAAAAGAATTTAGATTCGTAACCGAAGTTTTTTCAGATGGAATGATTACCAGATTACCGCCTTTTGCTACAAATGCTTTTAAGGTCGTTTGCAAGGCCTGTGGTACTTCTTCTAATTCATTTAAAATAATAGTATTTTGTTTGTCTAAATTATTATAGTCCAGACTACTGATTGAATAATTGTTGTAATTGAATTCGGTTGGCGTATAGATTCGCGATAAAAAGTTGCTTTTTTCCGGTTCTCCGATACTAATTATATTCGTTTTTTTAGTTTTAGAAATGCTAAAATAAAGCTTGTTATCGTAAGTCAAACCATGATCTTCGATCGTTACGTAACCATGAAAAGCTTCTTTTGGAATTGTAAAATTGATTTTCTTTTCCTTACTGTCAAAATTGATAATGGTTTTGGCAATTAGTTTCTCCTGATTGTATAAAGCCATCGATACAGGCTTGAAATCTTCACCGTAAGCAGCTAAATTGACAGTGATTTCGTAAAAATTCTCTAAAGTCTGATTGATAAAAACGCTATCAATGGCCACATTGTTTTTTTGTTCGGCCTCGGGAATTATGAAATACGGTTTTTCTTCAAAATCAATGTTTTTTAACTCTTTTTCGGCCAGACCTACGGCATCTGTAATAATGACGATGTCTTTTTTGTGAGCCGATTTATGCGCTTTTATTTTTGCCAGTATAGCCGAAAGTTCAAACGGAGTGGCACTGTAATTTAGATTTTGCAAAGCACTTTTGGATGATTTGATATCCGTATTCCAAAAGTTTTCGGTATTGGTAAGTAGCGAGAATTGTGCTGTTTCGGGCGTATTTTCAAGCAATTCCTGAACGGCACGTTTTAGTAATTCGCCTTTTTTTCCTTTGGCCTGCATACTAAACGAATTGTCCAAAACGATATACATTTCGTTTGAGGCATTTTTACTGTCTTTTGCTTCGAAGAAAGGCTGGGCAAAGGCAATAATAGCAAAGGCCAACAGCAATAAACGGGTTGCCAGTAGCAATCGTTTTTTAATTTTCGAACTTTTTCGGGTTTGTATCGAAAGTTCTTTCAGGAAACGGACATTAGTAAAATAAGAGATTTTAAAGCGGCGTAATTGAAATAAATGTACCAAAATTGGAACAATCAACAGAAACAGAAAGTATAGAATTTCAGGGTGTTTAAAATGCATTCTGGCTTCGATTTACTTCACTACGTTTGATTTTTCATGAAGATGCTGGTCAAAAATACAAATTTGTTTTTTTATTTTAACCATATAAGTTATATAAGTTCATGTAAATACAGTGCATTGAAAATCAAGCGGGCTAAACTTAAATTAATCTAAGGTGGCGGCTGTAATGCTGTAAAAGTTCTTTAACACATAGAAACATAGCTTGTAGAAATCTTAATAAGTCATTTGATTTAAAATAAATCACAGATACCTGTGCGAATAAATCACGATTTTCTTAAAACCACTTAAAACAATCCATTTTAAAACTATGTTTCTATGTGTTAAAAATTGCATTCCAATAAAAAAATCCGTTTTTGTCCGCGTTTTTGCTATTGCAAATCGGTATAATCTGCGTCTAAATTCATCACAATCTTCACGTACTGATGTTGAAACTTAATTTCACACGCGGATTGAACAGATTCGTTATCACGAAGACACGGATTAAACGGATTTAATTTATTTTTCAATGTAATTTTAACCATATAAGTTATGTAAGTTCATTAAAGCTGTACGCAAAAGTGAAGTGAATTCTTAGCGCTTACGTAGTTTAATAAAATAAGCAACTTTAAGGACTATGCGCAAAAGTAAAATGAACTTACATAACTTATATGGTTTAAGAGAAATACAACTTGTGCGAGTTCATTCCAAAACATTAAGACAAAATGGGGACTATACGCAAAAGTAAAATGAACTTACATAACTTATATGGTTTAAAAAGAAATATAACTTTTGCGAATTTATTTGTAATAAAAATTAGATGCCCTAATTAGAATATTAAGTATTTTAGCCAGATTCAAAAAAATAAAAAATATGAAAAGAGTCTATATGTTGCTTTTTTCTGTGTTGGCTTTTTCGGCTTCACAGGCTCAGAGCAAATTTAATTTGTTGGTTGGGACTTATACCAATACTTGTCAAAGTGACGGAATTTACGTTTACGAATTTGATTCAAATTCAGGAGATTTCAAGTTAAAGAGTTCTTCAGAAAATGTTTTGAGCCCAAGTTATTTGTCGGTTTCAGCGGATAACAAATTTGTTTATGCAGTAAACGAAAACGGAACTCAAAGTACAGTAAGCGCTTTTGGTTATGATTCAGCAAGCGGGAAACTTAATTTTCTGAATAAAAATGATGCTCTAGGAGCCGATCCCTGTCATCTGATTAATGACGATAAAAATGTAATTATTGCGAATTACTCTGATGGAAACATAGCTGTATTCAAAAAGAATCCTGACGGAAGTATTACAACAGGACAGCAATTAGTTCAACATGAAGGAAAAGGAGTTAATCCTGCACGTCAGGAAAAGGCACACGTACATATGGTTTGTTTTTCTCCCGATAAAAAATATGTTTTGTCTAATGATTTAGGCTTAGATAAAGTTTTTGTCTACAAATACAACCCCGATTCTAAAAACGAAATATTGACATTAAAAGAAAGTGTTGCTGTGAAAGCGGGAAGTGGCCCAAGACATTTAACTTTTAGCAAAGATGGCAAGTTTGTGTACTTGGTTCAGGAATTAGACGGAACACTAACTACTTTTTCTTTTGATAAAAATGGAAGTCTGAAAGTTATCGCAGAAACAAGCATTCTTGAAAAAGATTTTAAAGGAGGAACGGGAGCAGCAGCCATAAAAATTTCGCCTGACGGAAAGTTTTTATACGTGTCCGATCGTGTAGATGTTAACGCCATTTCCGTATATAAAATCCTTAAAAACGGAGGTCTTGAAAAAGTAGAGCAGGTAAGTACCTTAGGAAAAGGCCCAAGAGATTTTGCTATCGATCCAACTGGAAATTACCTTTTAGTAGGGCATCAATACACAAACAATATAGTCATTTTTAAAAGAGATAAAACAACAGGAAAACTGACCGATACAGGCAAGAAAATCGAATTGTGCTCGCCGGTTGGGTTGGTTTTTACGAAGATTTAGTTTTTTTTGAGTTTCTGAGGTGCTGAGTTTCTAAGTGGCTAAGAATCGGAACTTAAAAAGCTTCAAATACAGGTTTAAATGATTAAACTTGTATTTGAAGCTTTTTTAATATCTTAAAACTTAGAAACTCAGTACCTCAGTAACTTAGAAACTCAAAGAAAAATCTATTTATTCTTATCTTTCCTCTTCTTATCCCTAGTCTTCAACATATTTCTATTAACAGAACCATGCGTTTTCTTTTTGGTTTTTGAAGGACCTCCAAGATTGACTTTTTTATTCTTTTTATCTTTTTCATGAAAAGCACCATCTCCGGTAAGTTTTGGTTTTTTCGTTAAGAACTTAATGGGTTGACGGTCTTTTTCCGGCTCGATTAATTTTAAGGAAATTTCAACTTCTTCAGGGAAATCAGCGATTTCAAGTTCCTGATTCATCAATACTTCAACTTCAACTTTAAATTCTTCTTCACGAGGAGTGATGAAACTAATTGCAGTTCCCGTTGCATCAGCACGACCGGTACGACCAATTCTGTGCATGTACAATTCAGGAAATTCCGGAAGCTCAAAGTTGATAACGTGCGAGATGTTCGAAATATCCAAACCTCTGGCCATAATATCGGTTGTGATCAATCCGCGTAGGTTTCCTTCTTGAAATTCTGCCATTGTGCTCAAACGGTAATTTTGAGACTTGTTCGAGTGAATTACCCCAAACTGACCTTCAAAATCCTCTTCGATTCGGGTATGAAGCATATCCGAAATCTTTTTATTATTCACAAAAACCAAAACACGTTCCATGCTTTCGTTTGTTTCTAATAAATGTTTCAGTAAGTTAACTTTGGTGTTAAAGTTCGGAACATTATAGGTAATCTGTGTGATTTTTTCAAGCGGAGTTCCTGAAGCGGCAAGTGTAACCTCTTCCGGAAAATCAAAAAAGTCATTCAAAACAGCATCAACTTCATCGGTCATTGTTGCAGAGAATAAAATGTTTTGACGTTTGGTTTTCATCATTGCCAAAAGAGCCGTCAATTGCGTACGGAACCCTAAGTTCAGCATTTCATCAAACTCATCGATAACTAATTTCTGAGTTTCATCAAAACGAACCACCGCGTCCAAAGCTAAATCCATGGTTCTTCCCGGAGTCCCGACTAAAATGTCGATTCCTTCGTAAACAGCTTTTTTCTGTGTATTGATGTTTACACCACCAAAGATTCCAAGAGTTTTAACCGACATGTATTTGGTTAATTTCTCGATTTCTTCTACCACCTGAACAACTAATTCACGTGTTGGAACCAGCACTACAATTTTAGGTGTATTGGTTGGTGTAAATTTGTATAATTTTAAAAGTGGCAACAAATAGGCAAATGTTTTACCCGTACCAGTTTGGGCAATTCCCATCATATCGCGACCTGACATAATCACAGAAAAAGTTTTTTCCTGAATAGGAGTAGGTTTAACAAAACCTAATTCGTCTATTGCTTTTTGAAGTGATTTTGGAAGATTGAATTGTTCGAAAGTGCTCATTTACATTAAATTTTGTGCAAAGGTACGTTAAAATAACGGTTTGATTGTTAGATTATTAGTTGATTCGAGAAATTTAAGTATTTAATTGCTTGATTATCAATGATTGTGTGCTTTAAAAAGAACGAATTCAAAGAATGTAACATTACATTTTATCGACTCTTTTTATCCCCATGTTCCTCAATATTGTCATTTCGAGCGAAGTCGAGAAATCACACAAGCAGAGCACGCACTGTACGGAATATTGGATGTGATTTCTCATACTTCGAAATGACAGAATTGTGACAACCTCGATACCAGTAAGCAGTATACTGAAATCTGTAAAATGTATTGTGTAGCTTGTCAATTACGAGATACGAGAAATCACACCAGA